>NZ_JBALMO010000010.1:8914-10579 GCF_036963345.1 Bacillus sp. JJ722 | reverse complement strand
TTTTTTTAGGTCAGTGCCTAAGTTTCTTGGCTTTTTCTTTTGAAATAAAAGATTAGTAGACCGATGGCTACCAGTATGAATACATATGGTAGCCATCTCATTCCTGTAAGCCCTAAGAGTAAGAATGAAATAGCACTAATACTCGCACATATTAACGCGTACGGTAGCTGCGTGACAACGTGATCAATCTGTGAACAACCTGCAGCTGCAGAAGCAACCGTTGTTGTATCTGATACAGGTGAACAATGGTCTCCAAATAAGGAGCCTGAAAGTACTGCACTCATTAAGAAGAACAGTAATGATGGATCGGTAGCTTGAGCTATGTGTGCTGCAATAGGAAGCATAATAGCGAAAGTGCCCCATGATGTACCAGTTGCGAATGCCATTGTACCCGTTAATATAAAGAATAAGAACGGTAAAAATGAAGATGATATTGTAAGGTGCTGGAGCAAACCTGCTAAATAAGAGCCTGTATCTAATTGTTCGATGAAATTAGATAAAACCCAAGCGTAAAGTAAGATCTCAACCGCTGGAATAGTTGTCTTCATTCCGTTTTTAAAAATCGAACCGATATCATTAAAGGTTTGTTGTTTGGCTATTACTTGACGAGTAAATAATATAAAGCTGACGAATGTAGCTAGTCCTGCACCGATAACGAGTGATAAGCTCACTTGACTGTTTGAGAATATAGACATAATCGTTGGCTTATCGCTATGTAAATACCCCGTAATCATCATCGTTGTGACAGCACCGATGATTAATGTACCAATAGGAATAATCAAATCCCAAACCGTACCTCTCGTTGTATTGGTAGGAATATGATGCTGTTCATTGATAGCAACATGTTGTTTCATTTTGCCAATATTAATATCAAAAGCAGCTGATGAAAAGACAAATAACAGTGTAGATAACGCATAGAAATTAGTTGTTGCAATAATTAAAAATGCGATAAGTGGGTTGTCTGTAATATGTAAAGTTGCAAAGATACTTGTAAGAATACCTATAATATATGCACCCCAACTAGAAAGGGGACATATAACACAAGTTGGATCGGAGGTAGAATGTATAAGATAAGCTAATTTAGTACGAGGTACCTTCGTATGATCGATCACAGGGCCTGTAATTTGACTTGTAACAAACATACTAAAAACATCATCTGGAAACAGAGACACTCCGCATGTTGTCGTCATTAATTGTGCACCACGCTTTGTATGTATATGACGACCAATCCAATTACCAAAAGCACGGTTTCCTCCAAGAGCTGCAATTAATCCTGTTAAAGCTCCAAGTAATAATAAAAAAGAAAGAACATATAAATTTCCGGAACTCCATTCCCCATCACTATAAAATAGGTTGAAAATCGCCTGTAGTATCGTTGTTATCGCTTGAAAAATATTACCTTGTTCAATAATAATAGCAGCAATAACAATCCCAATTCCTAAAGAAAGTACGATTTTTCTAGTGAAAATCACCAATGCAATAATGATAATAGGGGGAATGATGCTTAAAAAAGAATATTCCATTTAATCTCCTCCAACCATAGTAAACAAGATAAAATTATATCACTACAAATTATTTGTGAATAGATGCACAAATGATATAATTTGTGTGTTTTTCTTGAACTAATTGGAGTTTCCCCGTTCTAACTGGCGCTAAGACTCCCAC
>NZ_JBALMO010000010.1:0-8901 GCF_036963345.1 Bacillus sp. JJ722 | reverse complement strand
GGATGGACGAACCCCCACAGATTAAAGTTTCACTTTATAAAAGCACTAAGACTCCCTTAAACGTCTCTAAAACCGATGCGTTTAAGGGAGTCTTCTTAATACCAGCTAAATTTGATTGCATGGAATGATGGGTGTTTAGTATATAAAACTAGGGTATACATACACTATAAAAAGGTTCTTTGTACTTTCTGCCAGAAGGAATTATCCTTAAGTTTTACCGTTTTAATAACTTTACTTCCTAATTTCACATGAACTTTTTCAACGTTCGATATGCTAAGAGCTTCATTATCCATTCCAACAATCGGATAACCATTACGTGTATCACCGATGCGAAGCGTTAGTGTATGCTCACCGCTTAGAATAAAAGGAGAGCCCAATGTTCTATATGTGTTATTATTTATGGAAGCAAGTTCACTTACTTGATAACAAGGAAGTTTTGGATCAACTACTGCACCATTTATTGATTTATTGTAAGCCGTACTACCAGTAGGTGTTGAAATGATCATTCCATCTCCATGGAATGTTTCGAAATGGAAATCATCAATAAAAACATCTAATACAAATGCTTTAATAATGGAAGAGCGTATGCTTAATTCATTTAAGCACATAAACGGTGTATGGTTGTCCAATGAAGCTTCAATTGTTGGATATTTACGGACTTCAATTTGTTTATTAGAAATGGCTTCTATAATTTTATCTAGATCTACGATAGAAAAATCACAATACATATTAAGTTTTTCCGAAGTTGAAACACCTGCATATAAACAATCGTCTCTGAAACCTGTCTTTCTTACAGCTTGAAGAAATGTACCATCGTCTCCAACACTTGTAATAATGGTAGCATCTTTACTATCCTCAACGATGTTGAAGTCGTATTTTCTTGCTAAATCGTAAAGTGAGTTCATTACTTCATTCAATTTAGGGCTATTGTTGTGATAAAAGAAAATATTTCGACGGTTTGTCATAGTTTCACTCCTTGAAGTATGTATTTTAGTTAATTTTATTTATATCTTAACATTTTATTGAAGCTTTTTGAAATTTTATTCGTATATAAATACGAAGCAATAAAAAGGAGGAAATACATTTATGAATGGAAAGAGATGGGCTGCTTTAGGGATCGCAGCTGGGCTATTTATTTTTTCGATATTTACAAGTTTTGCATCATGGGCCCTGTTTAGCAGCGATGAGGATTTAAACGCTTTTGATGATTTCTTTTCAATGGCTGGTGCAGGATTCGTTGAGGAAGTAATTGAAGAGGGGGATTCATTAAATAAAATTGCTGTTTTGGATGTAGAAGGCGTTATTACGGATTCTTCTAATGCTACTTCGTTATTTGGGACTGTCGGTTATAATCATCGAGCATTTATGAATAAGTTAGAAATGGTTAAGGAAGACGATACTGTTGCCGGTGTTGTTATCCGAGTTAACTCACCAGGTGGGGGCGTTGTTGAAAGCGCAGAGATTTATGATAAAATTCAAGAGTTGAAAAAAGAAACGGATAAACCAGTATATGTATCAATGGGAGCTACAGCTGCATCAGGAGGTTATTATATTTCAGCACCTGCTGATAAAATATATGCAAATCCTGAAACAATGACAGGTTCTCTAGGTGTTATTATGCAAGGCATTAACTATGAAAAATTGGCTGAAAAAGTCGGAATAGAAACAGTTACAATTAAGAGCGGTCCATACAAAGATATCATGTCTGGAACCCGTGAGATGACGGCTGAAGAAAGAAAAATCATGCAAAATATGATCGATAGTTCGTATAATGAGTTTGTTCGAATTATCGCTGAAGGTAGAGGTATGTCTGAAGTTGAAGTTAGAAAAATTGCTGACGGAAGAATTTACAATGGTCGTCAAGCTAAAGAAATTGGTTTAATTGATGATTTTGGATACCTAGAAGATGTTACAGATGCAATGAAAAAAGAAATTAAAGATGAAGATGCGTTAGTTGTTCGTTACACAGATGAAACAGGATTTGGATCGTTATTCTCAATGACTTCACAAAAATTACTTGGAGATAAATTAGACCTTTCAAGTATTATGAAGGTTGTTTCACAACCAAATTCTCCTAGATTAATGTACTTGTACGCAGAATAGGGGGGGAGAAAAGATGACAGATCAAAAAGATCAACAATCTGAAGTGAAAAAAGACAATATAGAAATACAAAATGAACAACTTTCAGAGCAGAAAGTAGAACAGTATATCGAGGAAACTCAATCGAAGGAAGCTCTTCAAAATGTTACAAAGGATGCAGTTGAATTCCATTTTGCGGGGTTTTGGATGCGTTTCTGGGCTTATGTGTTGGATTTAATAGTCATTAGCAGTATTAACAGAATGATTGTTAAACCAACATTAAAGGCACTAGATGTTTCTCCATATAGTGGTATTGAAATGTTTTCTCCTTATACAATTGGTTATGTACTTGTATTTTTCTTATATTTTGTACTTATGACTAAATTCTTTAAACAAACACTTGGGAAAATGGTGTTTGGTTTAAAGGTAGTAAGTTTAAAGCAAGATTCGTTAACGTGGAGCACAATTGTATTCCGAGAATTTATTGGACGATTTATTAGTAAGACAGTGTGGATTACATACGCTCTTGTAGGGATTCTACCTAAGAAGCAGGGGTTGCATGATTTATTTGCGGATACAACAGTAGTATTAGAGAATAGAAGATGAGTAAATAAGGTAACTTTAATACAAGAAAAAACCGATAACTTTATCGGTTTTTTCTTGTTTATTAGCAAATTCGCTACATATATCATTTATCCCGTTCTAACTGGCGCTAAGACGCCCACTTCAAAACGAAAGTAAAAGCGAAGACGTTTAAGTGGGAGATTAAGTGCCTGTAAGAACCCGATTGGTCCAACTAATAATAGGTGGGGTATGGACAAAAACCCCACCTATTAAAGTTTCACTTTATTGCATATTTGATTTTACAGCGTCAACAATTCTTTCAGGTGTTAAACCATATTTCTCTACTAGGTCAAGTGGTTTACCGCTTTCACCGAATGTATCATTAATACCAACCATTGCTACTTTAGTTGGGTGATATTGGCTTAGTACTTCACTTACTGCAGATCCTAATCCACCGATAATATTATGCTCTTCACAAGTCACGATAAGACTGCTTTCTTTAGCAAGCTCGATAATTAAGTCTTTATCAATAGGCTTAATTGTAGGCATGTTAACAACAGTTACATTAATTCCTTCAGCTTTAAGCATTTCATTAGCTCTAAGTGCTTGTTGAACCATAAAGCCTGTTGCAATTACAGTGATGTTTTGACCTTTTTCAAGCACAATACCTTTTCCGATTTTGAATTCGTAGCTGTCTTTGTTATTTACTTGTTCAACAGCTAAGCGGCCAAGGCGAACATAGCAAGGACCATTATATTCAGCTACAGCTTTAATAACTGCTTCTGTTTCTACCGCATCACATGGAGAGATAACAGTCATGTTTGGGATACTTCTCATAAGTGCTAAATCTTCAACTGATTGGTGTGATGCACCGTCTTCACCTACTGTAACGCCAGCATGCGTTGCACATACTTTAACATTTAATTTAGGATAGCAAATAGAGTTTCTGATTTGCTCAAAGGCTCTACCAGCGGCAAACATTGCGAAAGTACTAGCAAATACAGTGTTTCCACATGCAGCAAGTCCAGCAGCTGTAGACATCATGTTTCCTTCAGCGATTCCCATGTTAAAATGGTGGTCTGGACGCACTTTTTGAGCATCACCCGTTTTTGTTGATTTAGAAAGGTCCGCATCTAATACAATGATATTTTCTTTTTCTTGTACTAAATTTGCTAATGCTTTACCGTACGCTTCTCTTGTTGCAATCTTACTCATTATTCATTGCCTCCTAATTCCTTGATCGCTAATTCACATTGTTCAGCAGATGGAGCTGCACCATGCCATTCATAGTTGTTTTCCATGAAGGATACACCTTTGCCTTTAACAGTCTTAGCGATAATTGCTGTTGGTTGACCCTTGGTTTCACGAGCATTTTTGTATGCATTAAAAAGTTCTTGGTAATTATGTCCGTCAACTACAACTACGTTCCAGCCGAAAGCTTCGAATTTTTTATCGATTGGGCATGGATTCATAACTTGAGTGATGTCGCCATCGATTTGTAAACCATTAAAATCAACAATTGCTACAAGATTATCAAGTTTATAATGTGCCGCACACATAGCAGCTTCCCATACTTGACCTTCTTCTAATTCGCCATCACCAACTAATGTGTATACGCGATTTGTTGTTTCATGAATTTTATTAGAAAGGGCCATACCAACAGCAGTAGAGATACCTTGACCTAATGATCCTGTTGACATATCTACAGCTTCAATGTAATTCATGTTTGGATGTCCTTGTAGTTTAGAGTTAACTTGTCTAAATGTAGTAAGATCTTCAGCGGGGATGAAGCCTTTTTCATGTAGTACTGAATAAAGCACTGGTGTAGCGTGACCTTTTGAAAGAACGAATTTATCTCGATTAAGATCTGTTACATTCTCTTCAGTAATATTCATTTCTTCGAAGTATAGTGAAGTTAAGATTTCTACAGCAGATAGAGAACCGCCTGGGTGACCTGAACCTGCTTGTGTAACCATACGAACGATGTTTTTTCTCGCATTTGTTGCTTTTTGTTCTAATAGATTGAAGTTATTCAACATGAATCCTCCTAAAATTATATAGATAACCGTTACGTGATAAGCATAGAAGTTTATCGGGTGTTAGTGAAGTGATAATTTATTCCAGTTATTTAATTTTTTTGTAAAGTTGGAATTTGTAAGTTGGAATCGGCTTCATATTTAGAATTTGTTATTGGTTTTTGTATGGTAGTATATTAAATATGAAGTTGCCTTTAGTTTGAATGAAATAATCAGTTGGAGGAAGAAAATGAAATATAAATTAGTTTGCATTGATATGGATGGTACACTTTTGGACAAGAAGTTTTCTATTCCAGAGGATAATATTAGAGCGTTAAAAGAAGCCATTTCAAAAGGTGTTCATATCGCGTTAGTAACAGGGAGACCTTATAATATAGCGAGTTATTTCAAGAAATACTTAGGGGAAAGCATTTCAGTAATAGGTACGAACGGAACATACTTTAAAATCGGGGAAATAGAATATAAGAAGTCACTGAACTCCGAAGAAATTGCTGTCATATATGAATTAGCTACGAAATATAATTTAACTGCACATTTTAAAGGTTATGATATGGTTATTTCGAACCGAAAGATAGATGAACAACAAGCTGAAAAGACAATTAGCGCTTCTTTACCAGAAGAGAATCAGATGAAGTTTTTCGATGAATGCTCTTTGCAAGATGCGTTACATTGTCATCAAGATCATATTATGAAATGTCTTCTCTTTTCTGACGACCTTGAAGCAGTTGCTAAAGCAAAAGCAGAATTAAAGCAATTTAAAAAACTAGAAGTGGTTAGTTCACATCTAAATAACTTTGAAGCAATGCCGTTAGGAACGTCTAAAGGCTTTGCCGTTAAGCAATTAAGTGAAATGTTACAAGTTCAACCAGATGAAGTAATTTGTATTGGCGACAATGAAAATGATTTATCGATGATCAAATTTGCTGGCTTAGGAATTGCGATGGGGAACGCTCCAGAAGCAATACAAACACAAGCAGACTTTGTTACAGATACAAATATGAATTGTGGTGTTGCAAAAGCAATTGACCGTTTTGTGTTAAATAAATAGATAGTATGATAAATCCCGAAAACTATTTTCGGGATTTTTTTATGATTGATTGAAATATTTTTTGCTTTTTAGATGAATCGTTAGTGTTTAATTTCTTTGTGCGATGACTAGAATGAAACCTTGAAAGGGTGACATCGTATGAAGATTTTTTTGTTGATTGTTCTATTACTTATTTTTTTGGTTATATGCATACTCTTTTCAAAAATTAAAATTCGCATTCATTATTATCACGGTAATGATAATGATCAGCTAAAAATAATTATAAAGGCACTGTTTGGCATTATTTCAAAGAAGATAGATGTACCTGTTATTAAAGTGAAAAAAGATTCTTCCTCGGTTGTTATTAAAGAGAGCACAGAAAGCAATACTAATACAGAAAAGCAAAAGAAGAGAATAACAATTCAAGATATCTTGAACAGTATTGATGATACAAGAGAAATAATTGCGCATATTAAAGATACATATCCTATCGCAAAGAAATTTCTTGAAAAAGTGGGTGTCCAACAATTTCAATGGCAAAGTGCTATTGGAACAAAAGATGCAGCTCTTACGGGAAAGATTATCGGTGCAATATGGGGAGCAAAAGGGATTGCACAGGCGTTCGTTTATAAATATTTATCGGTGCAATGTCAACCTTCATATCAAGTTACACCACATTTTAATAGAAGTCTTTCTGTTACGGATTTTCGTTGTATATTATCAGTTCGAATGGGCTATGCTATTTTAACAGCCTTTAAGCTTGTTCGTCATTGGAGAGGTGGCAAATTACACTTGAAATCTTCTACTTTTCAAAAACATAACAATCAAAATAAATCAGTTTAGCAGGAGGAAATAGTATGTCAGAACATCCAATTCAAGGACTTATGAGTGCAGCAATGGAAAATTTAAAAGAAATGATCGATGTAAACACAATCATTGGAGACCCAGTTGAAACTCCTGACGGTAGTGTTATTTTGACTGTTTCAAAAGTTGGTTTTGGTTTTGCTGCAGGTGGTAGTGAATTTGCTGCCGAGAGTGGTGGAAGTCAATCTGGTAACAGTGGCGGGAATTCAGGACAGTCTAACCTTCCTTTTGGTGGAGGTAGTGGTGGAGGTGTATCCATTACTCCAATCGCATTTCTTATTGTCAATTCTAGCGGAGTGAAAATACTGCACCTAGATGAAAACACACATTTGCTAGATAAGATTCTCGATTTAGCACCAGCTGCTATTGAAAAAATTCAAGGATTAATGTCTAAGAAAGACAATCCATCAGAACAGAAAGCAAAAAATCAACAAAATCAACCAAAACATGATTTAGAATAGATTTTGCTCTTAATGTTTTACTGTACTAAATTTAGGGTACGTTAGTAATTGAAAAAACTTCAAAAAAAGCATATGATAACACTGTACATATGTTGTAAAAAGGGGAGATTAAAGAATGGCTAATATTACTTTTAAGAATAATCCAGTTACATTGCTTGGAAATGAAGTAAAAGTAGGAGATAAAGCTCCAGATTTTTCAGTGTTACGTAATGACCTTTCGCAAGCTACTTTGTCAGACTATCAAGGACAAGTTAAAATTATAAGTGTTGTACCTTCTATTGATACAGGAGTTTGTGATGCACAAACAAGAAGATTCAATGAAGAAGCAAGCAATCTAGATAATGTGAAAATTTTAACTGTAAGTGTTGATTTACCATTTGCGCAAAATCGTTGGTGTGCTGCTGCTGGTATTAAGAATGTTGAAACACTTTCTGACCATAGAGATTTATCATTTGGAAAAAATTACGGTGTAGCAATTGAAGAGCTTCGATTATTAGCACGTGCAGTTTTCGTTATCGACAGCAATGATACAGTTGTTTATGTAGAATATGTAAGTGAAGCAACTAATCACCCAGACTATGAAGCAGCAGTGAAGGCTGCTAAAGAAGCTAAGTAATTTTTTACTACTAATTGGATTTAGATGATCAGCTGATTCATTCTGTCTTATGTACAACAAGACGAGTGAATCAGCTTTTCTTTTGATTTGTTCAATTAATGTTGACACTCCTTTACGTATAATGTGCTTTTTCGTTACAATAAGAAAGGTAAAGAACGGAGGTTTTTTGTTTGAAATTCGAAAATATCGAAAAGGCTTTTCAATTATTAGACCAAACAGCGGTCATAATTGAAGAAGAATGTGACTGTACGTATTTAGAAGCACTTGCTGAAACAGCTGAAAATATTTTTCATAATTCTATACTACAAGAAGACTTAAGTGAAATGACCAAGAAGCGTCTTCTTAAGCAATATGATACAATTTCATTTAAATCATTTGATGGTGAAACAATTCGTAAAGCATTTCAATTAGCTATCTTAAAAGGAATGAAGCAGAATACTCAATCGAATCATCAAATGACACCAGATTCAATTGGTTTATTCGTAAGCTACCTAGTGCGTAAATGTTCAGAAGGAAAAGAACAATTCAGATTGTTTGATCCTGCAGTAGGAACAGGAAATTTACTATTTACGATTTTACAGCAATTTGATAAAGAGATAATTGAAAGTATTGGTTGCGATGTGGATGATACTCTCGTTAAGCTAGCATACAGTGGAGCAAACTTAGTTCAATGTCCAGTGGAATTATATAACGGAGATAGTATTAAGCCACTATTAATTGATCCTGTGGATATCGTTGTAAGTGACTTACCAGTGGGCTATTATCCAGATGATGTAAGAGCTAATGATTTTGAAGTAAAAGCTGAGGAAGAACACACATATGCTCATCACTTATTTATCGAGCAAAGTGTTCATCATTTGAAAGCCGGAGGTTACGGAATATTTATCATTCCTAACAGCATCTTTGAATCTTCACAAGCAACATTATTACAGAGCTTTTTGAAGAAACATACACATATTCAGGGCCTTATTGCTCTACCATTGTCTTTATTTAAAAATGAAGCGGCAGCAAAAAGCATTTTACTTGTTCAAAAGAAAAATGACGATTTGAAAGCACCGAAGAATGCATTACTTGTGCAACTTCCGAAAATGTCTGATGCTAGTGCTATGCAAAATATACTTAAACAAATGGATGAATGGTTTAAAACAGAAAAGGGCAATTAATTTCTTATATTAATTACTTTGAGATAGGGAGTCTCAATTTGCTTTGAGAATTAAAGCAAATTGAGACTTTTTTCTTTTGGTTATATAGTT
>NZ_JBALMO010000009.1:59118-73910 GCF_036963345.1 Bacillus sp. JJ722 | reverse complement strand
CACCGCACAAAATTATATAACTCTCTTATCCTAAAAAAACAAGCGTGTTCGTTTATTATGAACACGCTTTGTACTCTAGTTTAAATGTTATTCGTTTCAATCTTTCACTCTATATACATTTCACTTTTTTCTGGCTGGGCGTTTTCGCTTTTTCTTTTTTTGTTTGTTCGGATTCGGTTCTTTTTCCTTAATAAAACGTAAAATGATAAATGCCAAATAAACCACTAACGATATATAAAACAGTCCAGGTACATGATTAAAGTCCGTTCTCCAAAATAAGTAGAACATGAAAACCATGAATATACTTGTCAAAATACCATTCTTCGGAAGCCTCACATCTTTCAAACTTGGTATTTTAATTGTACTAACCATCAAGTATGCTAACAGATAAAATAAAATCATAAACACTACTGGATGGATATAATTGTTAAGCAGTATGAATAATGTTACTAATCCACCTGCCATCGTTATCGGAATTCCAGTGAAATATTCCATGGAGTCTTCTGTTTTCGTAAGATTAAACCTTGCCAAACGAAATGCACCACATAAAGGAAATATTGCGGTAAGAAGAACTCCCCAAACTCCCCAGTCATTCAAGTATGTAAGAGCAACCATATAGGCTGGTGCAACACCAAAGGAAACAACATCTGCTAACGAATCTAATTGCTTCCCGAAATCATTTGACACCCCGAGAATACGCGCTATTCTACCATCAACAGCATCTAGCATAATAGCGATAAAAATGAGGATTGTCGCATTCTTTATTTCACCGTTAAATGTAAAATGTAATGATAGAAAACCACAAAATAAATTTCCAAAAGTAAATAAATTAGGTATATGTTTCTTCATAAGTTTCTTCTTTCATAAAGATTGTATTGATATATTATGTCCACTTGTCAATCCCCTTATCAGGTATTTATTCCATTCAAAATACTACATACAAAGCCTACACTATTCTTCATAAAAAAACCAATGTTGCCTATTCCTTTAGGTTAACGTACAGGATATTTCTCTGCATTTTTAATCAACTTTGCTTCTACTTCTTTTTCAAGATCAATCTCTAGTTTATCAGCTAATTGAACTAAATATATAAACACGTCTGCAATCTCTTCCTTCATATTTTGCTTTGTGGCTGCAACGGCTTCTTCACTGCTTTTCCACTGAAAGTTCTCCAGTAGTTCATTTGCTTCTAATGAAATGGAAATCGCTAAATCTTTCTCATCATGATATGGTTTCCAACCTCTTTCATCACGAAATGCTAGAATTTTATCTTGGATGTTTTTCATAACCAGATCTCCTTTACTCGAATACATTTATTTTAACTGCTTTGTGATGTGTTTTTCAAAATTTTATAATTTATACTGTAATTATATTAAAAATTCACCTACATACTATTACGATTTAAAAAAGGTCAGGTTTCTACTAAATAGCAAAAAACTGACCTTTTCATATTTATTTTAATGTATTATTGGTTGATAGTGGATCATTACTTTGCAATCACCGTTGTTTGCTCCCATACTTTCTTACCATCCATCACCGTTACATCTACCTTTGTTTGCAAAATTTCTTCTGCAGAAACAGCAAAAAGATTGCGATCTAGAATGATAATATCTGCTAATTTACCAGCTTCGATTGTTCCTAATTCATTTTCCCGGAAAACACTATATGCTGAACCTATCGTATACGCTCGAAGCGCTTCTGCTAATGTTACTTTTTCTTGTTCATTCCACGATTCTTCTAACGTACTATCTTTTCGTGTTACAGCATGATAAAGTTCAAGCATTGGCTCTAACGGAACAATTGGATAATCGCTACTATATGAAACAGTAGCTCCAGATCGTAACAATGTAGCATTCGGATAAATATAAGGATATTTTTCTGAACTTACACGCGTCGTATGACTTTCACGCGGCATAAGTGCCATATGAAACGGTTGAATGGAAGGCATAACGCCCAATTCCTTAAAGCGTGGTATATCTTCTGGAGCAATGACTTCAATATGTTCCAACGCATGACGAGAATCTCGGACGCCATTTTCTTTCTGAGCTTTCTCATACAAATCTAGCCCTAAACGAACTGCTCCATCACCAATCGTGTGAAAGCGGATCTGAAAACCTTCTTTATCTGCCTCTGTAACCCATTTCTCCAGTTTCTCTACTGTGTAAGCCAGCTCACCTTTCGTATCAGGTTTATCAACATATGGATCAAGCATGTATGCTGTGTACCCTGTAACAACGCCATCAATAAATTGCTTTAATCCCGCTAATTGTAGCTTATCAGAATTGTATAAAGCGCGTTGTTCTTTCGCTTTTTCGATATCACCATTTAATGGCGGATACATGTGGAAGCGCGTTGTTAATTTATTCTCATCATCAAATTCTTTATAAATACTATAAGCTTCTAGCTTTTCATGTGCTCGGCTAGCATACAAATCATTTACAGATGTTACTCCTAAAGCTGCCGCATGATCTAAAAATTGGCTAACCATATTTCTTAGTTGATCTTTTGGAAAATCATATGCATAGTCGGTCACTAATGAAATAGCCGTTTCAATTAGAATACCTGATGGTTCACCTTGATTATCTTTATAAATAATTCCGTAATCTGGATTTTCCGTTTCTTTCGTAATTCCAGATAATTCAAGTGCCTTTGTATTTACCCACCCATAATGTCCTTCAGCATGCAATAATACAACTGGTCGATCAACTAAAACTTCATCTAATACATATCGAGTTGGAAAATCTTTTTCTCCCCAAGCTGTGTGGTCCCAACCTGTTCCAATAATCCAATCCGCATCTGGATGTTGCTGTGCATATTCATATACTTTCTTCACTGCTTCTTGAGAAGATTTCACTTCTGTTAAAGACACACAATAATGACTAAATAAACTACCAAGCATAATGTGCAAGTGAGCATCGTGGAAGCCTGACATAACTAGTCGATCACCAGCCGAAATCACTTCTGTCTCAGATGATATGTAGTCTTGAATTTCTGCTTCACTTACTACTTGAATGATTTTATTATCTTTAATTGCAATTGCTAACTCCTCTGGCTGATCATTTAATCCTGTAAAAACGGAATTTCCAATTATAACTAAATCTGCTTTGATCAATCTATTTCTCTCCTTTTTTAATGTTCTAATGTTAAATCTATTTGTGGTGGTTTTTGTTTTAGCCCTTTTGTTAGAAATACTAAATAGATCAAACCACATGCGAACCAAATACTTCCTAAAACTTTAGAAGGCGTATCTAAATTAATAAGCAACCAGACATCTAGAACTACTCCAATAAGAGGAATTATTAAATACAGAAAGGTTCCTTTAACAGAGCGCTGCTTTCTTCTAATATAAAAATAAGAAATGACAGATATGTTTACACAAGTAAATGCAAGAAACGCTCCAAAGTTTATAAAAGAAGCTACTAGCCCCAAGCTCAATACTAATGAGAGCAACGCAAAGGCGCTAATTAGTAAAATATTATTTACAGGAGTTTTTGTTTTTGGATGTAATGTACCGAAGAATTTCTTTGGTAATTGCCCATCTCTACCCATTGCATATAAAACACGGGATGCACTTGCTTGTGACGACATAGCAGAACCAAAAGCTGACACAGCATAAACAGCTAGGAAGAATGAAGCGAGAGTCTTTCCTCCAACCATCGTAATTATTTCATGAGCAGCAGAATCAGTATTTGCAAATGTACTATAATCCGGCCATACGCTATGAGCGAAGTAAGATACTACTATGAAGATTAACCCACCTGTTAGTGTAATTATGTACACGGCACGAGGAATCGTTTTCTGTGGTTCAATTGTCTCTTCTGCGAATGTAGTAGCTGTATCAAAGCCAAGAAATGAGAAACACAATAGCGCAGCACCTGATACAATATAAGAAAATGGCTGATCGGGATTATAAAAAGCATCAAGATTCAACAGAGTACCTGTTCCACTTCCTGCTAGAATTTCCTTAATACTTAAACCAATAAATATAACGATAAAAAGTAAAGATAAGACGGTGAAAAGAGTATTAGCCTGAGTAGCAAGCTTCACCCCTTTGATATTAATAATGGTAACCAAAGTTAACATTCCAATAATCCAAACATAGCTTGGAATGGAAGGAAACGCTGCAGAGAAAAAAATACTAAACAGCAAAAAATTCACAAGAGGAATAAACAAATAATCCATTAAGATTGCCCAGCCTACTAGAAAACCAATGTAAGGATTAATGGCGTGCTGAGTATAAGCATAAGCTGAACCAGCCGAAGGGATTACTTTCGCCATTTGCCCATAACTATATGCCGTAAATACCATAACTATTAAAGCGAGTAAGTATGCTCCTGGAACCATACCATGTGATAATTCAGCAGCAATACCATACGTGCTAAATACTGCGGCAAGTGCCATAAATGAAAATCCAAACAAGACAACTGGCAATAAAGTCAGCGTTCGTTTCATTTCTTTCTGATTCGACATAGAGTTCCTCCTTTAACACGTTAATAATCTATTAAATTATATTGCAAAAATTGTGCCAATTTTTAAATAATAGATCAAAACACTGTATTTATGATTTTTTTTCAACTTGTATAAAGGTAAGAAAGCAATTCTTATTCAAATAAACATAGTTTATGCCGAATTGCATAAAAAAGTAGCATAAGCCAAAGTATGACTTATGCTACTTTTATTACGATAACAATCAACATTACATTTGATTTATAAACCGTAGAGCTCTACTTAAAACGGTTGGTACAATTGAAGCATGATTTTCTCCATCACCTTCCAAATAATACGTTTGAATTCTTTCACTTGCACTCTGCGTTATTCGCCTATGCATTTCTTTAGCATCTTCAACCATATGTACTTGTTCCAATGAGCCAACTGCAATAACTATTTTAGTATCAATTAAAGCTCCAAAAGACATCCACTGTTTTTCATATTCAATAATACATTGTTTATTCCACCATATAGATGGGCTACAAGCTATGTAGTTTTGAAATGAGGAGCGTAAGAATAGTGCATATAATGTAAATAAACCACCTAATGAATGCCCAAATAAAGTTTGCTGTTTCATATCAATCTCGTATCGTTTCTGTAAACTTGGCTTTAATTCTCCCTCTATAAAACGCAACAAATATTCGGCTCCGCCCGATTTAGGCCATGGCTCACCATTTGGTCTTTTTGGTAGATCAACAATCGTATCAGGTGGAGTGAAATCATATACACGGTTTTCCGTATCAAAACTTTCTTCTGATTGATAACCAATTCCAACAACGATAGCAGGATTTACCCCTGTTTTTTCAGAACGTCCTGATTGAACACGGACAGCTTCTTGAAAAGTTTGAAAATAAGCATTGCCATCTAACACGTAGATGATTGGATATCCTGATGGCGGAGCAGGTTGTTTAGGTTTAGCAACCATGATTCGATATACACGTTCATTCGTTCTAGAATGCATCAGCCATTCTTCTGTTCCTGGTATTACTACTTCTCTCTTCAAAACGTTATCACACATTCGTATACCTCCACATCTTTACACATTTGCATAAACAACTTCTTTCTCTTCCTCTAAAATACAATCATAGCCGAAGCAAACAGGTGCTCCACTTACAGGATCCACCATCACACGAGCTTCAATTTGAAATACTTCCTTTAATACCTCCTTTGTTATTATGGTAGAAGGCTTTCCAACCGTTACAATCTCTCCTGTTTTCATAGCAATTATTTCATGCGAAAAGCGAGCAGCATGATTAATATCATGCAATACCATCACCACTGTGCAATTATGTTCTTTATTCAATCGCTCTACAATTTGTAAAACTTCAAGTTGATGAGCCATGTCTAAATAAGTCGTTGGCTCATCTAGTAATAAAATACTCGTTTCTTGAGCTAAAGCCATTGCTAACCATACTTTTTGACGTTGTCCACCTGATAAATTCTCCATCTCACGATAACGAAAAGCTGTTGTTTTCGTTATTTCCATAGCCCATTCAATGATTTCTTGATCTTTCAGGGTCATTTTATTGACATTGTTACGGTGTGGATATCGTCCATATGAGATCAATTCCTCTACTTTTAATTGAGAAGGTGCAATAGGGTTTTGAGACAATAACGCCAAATATTTAGCTATTTGCTTCGTAGGAATCTTACTCAAATCTTGGTCTTGCAAATACACTTTTCCATTCTTTTGTTTTAAGATTCTTCCAATTGTTTTTAGCAGAGTTGATTTTCCACACCCATTCGGACCGATGATAGTCGTTATTTGTCCCTCTTGCAATCGGATATTTAAATCTTTAAATACGGTAAACTTCTCATAAGTTGCCTCTAAAGCTTCCGTTCTTAGAATGCTCACTCATCACTCCTCCTCTTATGCCTTTGTTTTCACTAATAAATATAGAAAATAAGGTACGCCTATAATTGAAATAACAATTCCTACTGGCAACTCTGCAGGAGCAAATATATTCTTAGCAATAAAATCTGATACGATAACAAGCAACATGCCAATGAGACCACTTATAGGAATGACATGATTATGATGAATACCAACTAATCGTTTCGCAATATGTGGTGCCATTAAGCCAACAAAGCCTATACTGCCAGACACCGCTACACAGGCGCTTACTAATCCAATGCTACTTAATATAAGAATAGATTTCTCTTTTTCTACAGAAATCCCTAAACTTTTCGTACTTGATTCTTCTAATTGAAATAAATCAAGCAAGTACGCTTTCTTCTTAATAATAGGAATTAAAATAATCATCCAAGGTAGCATTGCCACTACATAAAGCCAATTAGCATTATAAATACTCCCAGATATCCACACCGTTGCCATTTCAAAATCAGCTGCTTTCATTTTTAGCGAAATATATAATGAAAGAGCTCCAAAACCTGTCCCAATGGCAATTCCAGTTAAAATAAGCCGCTGCATATCTAATGAGCCATTTTTCCAAGAAAATATGTAAATAAGTAACGCTGCAACCATTCCACCAATTAAACCGAAGATAGGTAGTATCATAATGGCAAGCCAGCCTGTCCCTGCCACTTGATCTTGAAAGAAAAACATAAAGATGACAATAGCAGCCCCAGCGCCTGCATTAATGCCTAAAATACTGGGGTCGGCTAATCCATTTCTTGTAACTCCTTGTATTACAGCTCCTGCAACACCTAAACCTACACCTACTAATCCTGCAATCACAATTCTAGGCAACCTAAAATCAAATATTACTAAATCATAATCAGCTACAGGATGTATTCGGAGTAACGTTCTTACTACATCCTTCATGGCTATATCAAATGTTCCATTTGTAAGACTTATATAAATGGCTACTAGTATAAAAATAGACAGAAGTAAAAGTGATGTTACATAACGTTTTAAAGCACCTTTATGCATGTCTCTCTCCTCCTCTAGTACGAATCAAATAAAGGAAGAAAGGAACACCAATTAAAGCGGTTACTACACCGATTGGCGTTTCAAAAGGATAATTAATAAATCGACTTATAATATCACTCCATGCTAGAAACAATGCACCAGTAATACCTGCACATGGAATAATCCATCGATAGTCTACTCCGACCATAAAGCGTGTAATATGCGGAATAATTAATCCAACAAAACCGATTTTTCCAACTAGAGCAACAGCCGTTCCTGTTAAACAAACAACAGAAAAAATTGAAATAATTTTTACCCATCTTGTTCGTTGACCTAAACTAATCGAAATATCCTCCCCAAGCGATAGAATTGTTATCGATTTTGCAATAAGTAACGCTAGAATAAGACCCATCAGTCCAAAGGGAATAGCTATCTTTAAGAGAGCAGGATCAATTTGATTTAGTTTTGCGTTATACCAAAAGCTTATATTCTGAGAAACTTGAAAATAAGAAGCGATGGCAGCCGATATACTACTTAAAAAAGTTCCGATAACCGTACCAATAATCGCTAAACGAACAGGTGATAAACCATTTCGTAATAATGAACCAAAACCATATACAATCCCTGCTCCTAAGGCTGAACCAACCATTGAAAAAACAATCATTTGAAAGGATGATAGATTAGGTAGAAAAACCATGCAAAGTGTAATAACAAAAGCCGAACCGTCTGTTACGCCCATGATGGAAGGAGATGCAAGATAATTTCTTGTCATCCCCTGCATGAGTGCTCCTGAAATTGCCAAAAATGCACCTACTAATAGTGCCGCTAAAACTCTCGGCAACCGAGAAGTCATGATAATATTATGATCCACATTGGTTGAATCAAAATGAAAAATAGCATCCCATACAACCATATAATCAATCTGTTTAGCACCATATAAAATAGATAGAAAGATTGTTAATATAATTAATCCAGGTGACAATCCTATAATCAGCATCGGTGCAAAGTTTATTTTCCTCATTTTAGTTAACGCACCTTACCATTTACTTTGTTAAACTTTCCTCTACTGCTTTTATAAATGCTGTTTTACTCCAAGCAGTTCCACCTTGCGCAAGAGGATCAACTGCGTTCACGAATACATGATTATTCTTTGCTGCTTCGATACTCTTCCAAATAGCATTGTTTTGTAATTCTTCTAATGTTTTTGGCTTCTCCGCGTTTTCACTTTCATCAAATTGCAAGAAAATATAATCTGGATTCATTTGAGCTAATTTTTCCAAGGACATTTGTTCTTGTGCTTTAGCTGCCTTAATTTCTTCAGGTACAGTAGCTCCTAAATCTTCATAAATGACGGGATTTAAATAAACACCCTCTGGATATACAAACATATTTCCAGCACGAATTCGAAGCACTACGATTTTTTTATCTTTAATAGTTTCAGATAATTCCTCTTTTACCTTTGTAACATCGGCTTTATAATCGTTAATTATTTGATCTGCTTCTGATTCCTTACCTGTTAGCTGCGCCATTAATCGTAAGTTATCTTCCCAGTTTGTTGAAACATGTGATACAGGTACCATTGTCGCTACTTTATTTAATTGTTCTGCCACATCCGCTTGAAACTTAGAAGTTCCTAGAATTACATCTGGTTTCATCTGTAATAATGTCTCATAGTTTGGTTGTGTTTTTTCCCCGACTGATTGCGCTCCTTCTAATTCATCAGCAACATAAGCTGGTAGCTTTCCGCCAATCGTAATAGCACCTATAGGTTTTACTCCTAAAATCGCTGCATCTTCCATTGCTTCCAAACTAGCTGTGACAATTTTATTGACTTCACTAGGAAGCGTATATTGTTCATTTAAATATGTAATAGTTTGCGTTTCTGAAGTTGATTTTTCTTTACTTACATCTGCTGACTCCTTACCTGCCTTATCTTGACTAACCTCTTTGGATTCTGGACTTGCTTTTTCAGAATCGTTGCACCCTGCAAGACCTAAACTAAATACTGCTGCTAGTCCTAACATGAACACTTTCTTCTTCATAATGATACTCCTTTTTAATAGTTTATTGATAATGATTATCATTATCAAATATAAACTCATATATATTTTATTTCAAGTATTTTTTTCAATTTATTCCAACCACTTAAACGATAAAAAAGCGACTGTCTATAAGAGACAGTCGCTTTTCCAATTATATATTGCTTATTGATTTGCTTTTTTAATTGCTTCAGCAATTGTTACTGTACGTTTTGCTTGATGTTTAACTGCTGCTTCTACATCTTCGACCATTTCACCATCTTGATTTACTGTTACACTTGTTCCGTAAGGATTACCACCAGCAGCGAAAGTTACTGGATCAGTGTAGCCAGGAGCTGCTACAATAGCACCCCAATGATACATTGATGTGTACAATGAAAGAATAGTCGCTTCTTGACCGCCGTGAGGATTTTGAGCTGAACTCATAGCACTTACCACTTTGTTCGCTAATTTACCGTGGAACCATAGACCACCAGTTGTATCTAAGAAATTCTTCATTTGTCCTGGCATATTACCGAAACGTGATGGCACTGAGAAAATAATAGCATCTGCCCATTCTAAATCTGCTAAAGTTACCTCAGGAACATCTGCAGTAGCTTCAATATGTGCTTTCCAAGCTGGATTAGAATCAATAGCAGCTTGTGGAGCTGTTTCAGCAACTTTTAAAACTTTCACTTCTGCACCAATAGCTTTTGCTCCTTCTTCAGCCATTTTCGCCAGTTTGTAGTTTGTTCCACCTGAACTATAATAAATTACCGCTAATTTTACATTTTCCATTTTTACATTCTCCTGTTCATTTGTTTTTTTGAATAACTTATCTAAAAACCCCATGATGTCTCTCCTTGTAAATGATGTTAGAGAAATCACCTCCCAATAGGGACTTCCTCATAACTACCAGATCTTATTAAAATTGTTTGCTATACCAAACCGCTGCTTCCTCTACCTCCGAGCGCGTTAATGAATGCCCGAATTGTTCCCAGTGAATCTTTACATCCGCTCCAGCTTGCTCAAGAGTTGTGAATAATTCCTCTGATTCCGCTGCAGGACAAATCGGATCATTCTTACCAGCTGCAATAAAGACGGACGTATCACTCAAGTTGGGTAATTCGATACCTCGTCTTGGAACCATCGGATGATGTAAGATAGCTCCTTTTAATGCATCACTATAGTGAAACAATAAGCTTGCAGCAATGTTAGCTCCATTTGAATAGCCAATGGCAATCATATTTGATCGATCAAAACTATATTTTTGTGCTGCTTCATCGAGAAATGTATGCAATTGTTGTGTACGAAACACTAAATCTTCTTCGTCAAAAACTCCTTCTGCTAAACGACGGAAAAAGCGCGGCATTCCATTTTCTAATACTTCCCCACGTACACTCAATACAGATGCATCCGTATCTACTATGTCTGCTAGCGGTAGCAAATCTTGCTCGTCGCCACCTGTTCCATGTAGTAGCAGTAAAGTTGACTTCTCTTTACTTTTACCTTGTTTAAATATATGCTTCACAAAAAGTCCCCCTATTTATTCAGGTCTTTCTATAGAAAATACCTCACCAATTTTTGCGTAATCACTACCAGCTAAACGGCTTACTGCTCCTAATGCCTTCTGGTCAATTCGCCCTTGATTATACAAATTTTCCTCTATGTGATAATGAACTACCTTACCAATAAGTAAGTCACATCCATTATTATTATCTCCACCTAATTCAATAACACGCTCTAACATACATTCCATTCGAACCTTTGCTTCCTTTATCCCAGAGGTCGCAATCTTTGTACTTGGTATAACTGTTAAATTCGTTAACGCAATTTCACTTTCATTAGGAGGAATCTGAGCAGCCGTTTTATTTACTTGATCTACAATGGTTTCATCTACTATATGGACAACGAATTCTCGTAATTCTACGATGTTCGTTGCTGTATCTTTTCGCTTTCCATTTTTCCTTTGAACCGATATGGAAATAAGCGGTGGGTTCGATGAAACGATATTGAAAAAACTGAACGGGGCTGCATTCAGTGTTCCGTCACTCGCAACAGTCGTCACAAAAGCAATAGGTCTTGGAATGATGCTACCTATCAAAAACTTATAGTTTTCTCTTTCACTTAAAGCATTTGGATCAATGGAAATCAAAATCGTCACTCCTTCTCAACTCAGTCGATATCTCTTACTTGAATGGGTATTAGCATCTCTTCTAATTGACTACGATGGACTTCATACTGTGGTGGTAACATTAATTTTTCACCCATGGTCTCTTGTGATTCATCGTGTGCAAATCCAGGAGGATCTGTTGCAATTTCAAACAATATTTCACCGTGCTCTCTAAAATAGATGGCATTGAAATAGTTTCGGTCTCGAACAGGTGTAACTCCATAGCCGTACTCACTAACATGTTGCTTCCAATCTAATTGATCTGCATCATCTTTAGCGCGCCAAGCAATATGATGAACTGTTCCTACTCCCATCTGTCCTTTTTCTACTACAGATAATTTAATATCAATAACATTCCCAATATCTCCTATAGAGCGCAATCGAAGAAAATCGCCTTCCTGCCCTACTTTTTCAAGACCCATAACTTCCTCTAACAACTGAGCTGTATGTTGTGGTTTAGTAGATAGAAGAGTCGCTCCTCCGAAACCTTTAATGGCAACATTTGGAGATACATCACCAAAACTCCATGCGTTCTTTTCTCCCTCTTCTCTCTCCACAATTTCTAATAAAAGACCATGTGGATCAACAAAAGTTAAATATTGCTCACCAAAACGCTCTGTCTTCACAAACTCTACGTTAAATTTTGCAAGTCGTTCTTCCCAAAATGTCATAGCTCCCACTGGTACTACATATGAAGTAACCCCCACTTGACCGCTACCAATCTTACCTTGGCGAGCATTAGCCCATGGAAAGAAAGTAATAATCGTTCCTGGCGCCCCACCTTGATTACCAAAGTACAAATGATATGTTCCTGGGTCATCGAAGTTAACGGTCTTCTTCACTAAACGCAATCCTAAAACGCCTGCGTAGAAATCCACATTTTCCTGAGGATGGCCAACAATTGCTGTTATATGATGAATACCCATTGTTTGTTTACCCATAATGATCTCTCCTTAAATAGATTTGCTCGATTACTTATTTCCTATTCGTATATCTCTATTTCGAGATATTATGTTGTAAAAAAATTAGCTCTTCGGAAGGCCAATTTTTTTTAATAATGCAATAGTCGTTTCTAATTCTTCATTCGATAAATTCCCGAAGATACTTTCAATTGTTTTTTCATGTTTTGGAAAAGCATCTTCAATAAACTCTTTACCGTTCGCTGTAATAGCAGCGTATGTTACACGTCGGTCCGTTGGGCACGCTTTTCGTTCAACGAGACCCTTTGATTCCAATTTATCAACTACATACGTAATGCTACTGCTAGCTAATAATATTTTCTTACCAATATGTTGAATCGGCTGATCACCTTTATGGAAAAGAAGTTCCAATACTGCAAACTCAGTCGGGTTCACACCGTATTTCCCCATATCTTGTTTCAATATATCTTGTACGGATTGTGAAGCACGCATTAGCACAACCAATGTCTTTAAGGATAAATTAGTTTCCAAAGTTATCACGTCCTTTACGTCCATTATTTCGAATCATTTTATTTCAAATTAAATTATCTCGAATATGAGATAATAATAACTGAAATAAAATGAGTTGTCAAACACTTTTCCTTAGAATTATCTTTAGGTGAAATATTAAAAAAGCCTCAATAGCAATCACTCCATTGAGGGTATTGTACTTTATATATTATCTTAAAGTACGTTTTAAAAATTCCTTCGTACGTTCTTGAGTCGGATTGTTAAATATTTGCTCCGGACTTCCTTCTTCCGCAATAATACCATTGTCCATAAAGACAACACGATCTGAAACTTCACGAGCAAAATCCATTTCATGCGTTACAATTAACATCGTAAGCCCAGTTTGGGCTAGTTCTTTCATAACTTTCAGAACTTCGCCAACCATTTCCGGATCAAGAGCAGAGGTTGGCTCATCAAATAACAACACATCTGGTTCCATAGAAAGTGCTCGAGCTATAGCTACACGCTGTTTTTGTCCACCCGATAATTGACTTGGCTTAGCATGGATATATTTCTCCATCCCAACTACCTTCAAAAACTTCATCGCAATTTTTTCTGCTTCTTCTTTTGAACGCTTTAACACTTTAACTTGTCCTACTACACAGTTCTTTAAAGCATTATGGTTATTAAACAGATTAAACTGCTGAAATACCATACCAAGCTTTGTACGATATTCATAAATATCATGCTTATCCTCTAATATGTTTTCATTATGGTAAATAATTTTTCCGCCACTTGGCTTCTCTAACAAATTCACACAACGTAGAAGCGTCGATTTTCCTGATCCTGAAGAACCGATAATACAAACTACTTCTCCTTTATTTACCGAAAAATTAATATCCTTTAAAACTTCATGTGTGCCAAATCGCTTACTTACATGTTGAATATCAATAACTTTTTCCAAACCATCCTTCACCCACCCATATAAATACTCATTTTACTTTTTACACCTATTGTTGATGACCATTCATTTTGTAATTCTCCGGGCCATCTAATTTCTTTTCGAAAAAACGTAGAATTCTTGTAACAGAGAAAGTTAGTACAAAATAAATCACACAAGCTACAAGGAATGATTCGAAATATCTAAAATTATTGCCCGCAATTGATTTCGTGACAAAGTATAATTCTGTTACAGATATTACATTTAGCACGGAAGTATCTTTTATATTAATAACAAATTGATTTCCTGTTGCTGGAAGTATATTGCGTATAACTTGTGGTAGAACGACATTCATCATCGTTTGAAAATGAGTCATACCAATGGCTTGAGCTGCTTCAAATTGCCCCTTATCAACAGAAAGTACACCGCCTCGAACAATTTCAGCCATATATGCTCCTGTATTAATTGTTACAACAAACATACCTGCTATTAAAGGGTTCAATTGTATATCAAACGCCATCGCCAATCCATAATATATGACCATTGCCTGTACGATCATTGGCGTACCACGAAAGAATTCAATATATATTGAAAGAATTGCATTTATGACTTTCAGACCGATTCTTTTTGCTCCTCGTTCTGGCATTGGTATCGTACGGATTATTCCCGCTATCAATCCAATAACCGCTCCTAGAATTGTACCTACAGTAGCAATCAAAAGCGTTACTCCAGCTCCACGAATGAACATTGGTCCATTTTCCGAAATAATCCTCATTAACCATTCAAAGCTCACGTATATCCCCCTTATAACGTACAATAAAATGAAACTTTAATCGATGGGGGTGTTCGTCTATCCACATCGATTATTAGTTGAAGCAATCGGGTTTTTACT
>NZ_JBALMO010000009.1:52504-59096 GCF_036963345.1 Bacillus sp. JJ722 | reverse complement strand
TTCGTTTTGAAGTGGGAGTTTTAGCGCCAGTCAGAACGGGATAAAACCGAATGCATTCAGAATACACTCGGTTTTATACATTTATTATTTCGCTGCTGGTTGGTTCTTAATAGCAGTATCCATAATACTTATACGATCCTCTTCCGAAATACCTGATAGAATTTCATTGATTTTTTTAGTTAAATCGCTATCTTTTTGAACACCTACAGCAATAGCTGTATCATCATCACTTGTTTTGAATTTTTCATCGAACTCTATCATTTTAAATTTCTTGTTCGCAGATTGTGCACTTACACCTTCTGGTCGTTCTGAAACATATCCATCAATAATTCCTGACTCAAGCGCAACACGCATTGCAGGGAAATTATCCATAGCTGGCTTTTTGGTTACACCTTTAATTTGGTCAATTACAGAGTAATGAAATGTATTTAATTGAGCTGTAACTTTCGCTCCTTTAAAATCTTGAATAGATTTAGCATCTACGTATTCTCCCCCGTTTTTCACTACCATTACCAAGTCTGATTCGTAATAATTTTCTGAAAAGTCAATCGTTTGTTTTCGATCTTTTGTCGGGGACATACCTGCGATAATCGCATCGATTTTCCCTGAAGTTAATGCTGGTACTAGTCCATCCCATTCCGTTTTAACAATAACTAATTCTTTTCCTAAACCGTCAGCAATCTTCTTAGCGATTTCTACATCATAACCGCCTGCATATTCTGCATTGCCATCGATTTTCACTCCACCGTTTGAATCATCATTTTGCGTCCAATTAAACGGAGCATAACCAGCTTCCATCCCTACTTTAAAAGTACCCTTTTCGTCATCTTTACCTTCTGACTCATTTCCCGAGCTTTTTTCACTTGTTCCGCAAGCTGCCAAAAACAACATCATCGTTAAAGACAGTGCGAATAATAGTGATAATTTCTTCCTCATCATTCTTTCTCCCCTCTTCCTTCTCAACTTTCATATGAGACTACTTCCTAACCAAAAATTTGAGATGAGTGTTTTCATAATCTACAATGCAATGTTATGATTCAATGAAATTATAAAAAACATAATATTTTGACAATAATTTTATGTTTTAATGACTGAATAGTCAAACATTATTTAGAACTACGTTTATTCACTCTATTTCACAATAAAAGAAAAAGGAAATATAGCCTCTTAGAAATGCCATAGGAATAGTGATATGAATGCTGCTACATGTATCGGCTCTTAATGCATTAGCTCATATAATAAAGCGAAATACTTATATGTTCCCCCGAAGATTAGGTGGGATAATATCCCTGCTATTATCAAAAAAGGAAATTAATAAGGTAAGGTTGGATTTATTTTGTTTACGATGTTCCCTTAAGCAACGACGAGTATGACATTCGTCACAAGGAATATTTTTCAAAGGTTAATATTGTTGGATCAAAAACGGAAACTCTATTATTAAAGAATATATCTAATATTGATTCCGTAATAATTAAAGATGGATTTATCTATGCAGTCATTCATAAAAAAGATACAGATGATAGTAGACATTTATTTCGAATGACTTTAGATGGAAAAAACATTAAGCAAATTTCTTCCTTAGATATGTCTAGTACATTTATTGGTTCCAAATATATTTATTACACGGAGAATTCCTTTGCAGATAAACAAAGTATCTATAGAATAACGTTAGATGGGAAAAACAACACGAAAATAGCTACTGCACCAGGAAGGATTTCTAGCTTTGAATATTATAATGGTAGTTTCTATCTAGAAGTACAGCCTCCTAAATCTTATAATTTTATACTTCATAAAGTTGCAATTAAGTAGATAAAAATTTAAAAACCCAATAAATTTAATTTATTGGGTTTTTACAATGTATTAAACCTTTGACGTTGTCAGCAACACTTTATTTCTAATCAAAACCTTCAATAACCCATATCCCATTAGTGCCCCTGTGAAGGAACTAATTGTAAATGCTGGAATCAAACCAAATAGCGTTGCTTCTTGACCTAATAAGAGAACAGCGATTGGATATGTTGCCAAAGCACCCAAAATGCCAGTACCGATTACTTCTCCCATTGCAGACAAGCTAACCTTCTTTGTTTTAGCATAAAGGATAGCGGCAAAAAAAGCGCCAATCATACTTCCTGGATAAGCAAACAAACTCCCTGTTCCTAACATATTTCTGATCGTAGAAGAGAGGAACGCTTGCATAACGGCATACCATGGACCAAGTAATACAGCAGATATCAGGTTAGCTAAATGTTGTATCGGAAAAATCTTCGCAAATCCAAGGGGAATATAAATAAAACTACTCGAAACACTAGTAAATGCCGCTATAAGGGCTGTCAGTGTAAGTTTTTTTACATTTGGCATATCCTTCACTCCTAGCTTTATTTATTGGATACAATATTCACAAACGCATTTTTTACATCTACTTTTTCCTTAATAACTCCTGAATCTAGCATCCATTTAGCGGTATCTTGCCATACATCTTCTTCTTGATAGCCAAATGGAACATTTTCATCCTCCATTAACGGTAATAAAATTTGTAGGCTTTCCTTTTCTACCTCTTTATCTAATGGAAAGCTATCGTTTTCATGATCCAATAAGATTTGTAAACCTGCATTTGGATCTTTTTTAACAGTTTGTTGCCCCTTCGTAACAGCTCGCCAAAACTTTTCAATCGCATCTTTTTTCTTCGCTAGCGTTTTTTCACCAGTAACGATAATCAATTCATAGTTATCCGGTATCCCATAATCAGTTAAGTTTAAAGTGTCTATTTTATAACCTTCTTTTTGCAAGAGAACCTGCTCGTGATTGATGTAACCTCCAATAATGGCATCTACTCGATCAGTCGCTAGACTAGACATTAAATCCCAACCAACATCTGTTAGCTTTACTTTACTTTTATCACCACCGACAGAATCTACCATCGAACCCACAGTTGCTTCACTGACGGAGGATGAAGGATGGCCAATATTCTTCCCTTCCAAATCTTTTGGCGATTGAATACCGCTTTCTTTTTTGTACATGATGGCATCGAGTGAATGTCTTACAAGGGCAGCGACTGAAACAACTGGAATATCTTCCGAGCGTGATAATAGTAGTTGCGATTGATAACTGATGGCTAAATCAACCTTGCCAGTAGCAGCAAGCTTTAACGGATCATTCGTATCTGCTGGCATTTCAATTTTCACGTCCAATCCTTCATCTTTAAAGTATCCTTTTTCCTGGGCAGTATAAATCGCTGAATGTACTGCATTTGGATACCAATCTAGCATAATACTAATTTCTTCAAGTCCTTCCGAGCCTTTTTCTTTACTTTTACTAGAACAACCTGAAAGCAAGAGACTCATAATAATTAGCGATATTCCAATCATCTTTACTTTATTCATTTCAGTTTCCACCCCATCTATTCGTTTTTCCATCGGATCACGTATTTTTCAATTGTTGTTACAAGTGCAAATAATAATATGCCAAGTAAAGTCAAAATCGTGATTGCTGCAAAAACCCCTTCGGCATTCAAATTCCCCGACATTCGTCGACTATAATAACCAAGCCCTTCACTTGCTCCGAGCCATTCGCCAATTGTTGCACCTACTAATGCATAAACGATTGCGAGCTTCAAAGCAGAGAAAAAAGAAGGCAGTGCCATCGGAATATGCAATTTTTGAAAAATATGCCATCGTTTTGCTCCCATTGAGCGAAATAGATCCACATATTCTTGATTGCTTGATTTCAACCCATCATATGTACCGACAACAATAGGAAAAAATGAAATTAAGATTGTAACAGCCACTTTGCTCCAAATGGTATAACCAAACCAAAGGACAAAGATTGGAGACAGTGCTATGATAGGAATCATTTGCGATATAAGTATGGCTGGATAGAGCATTTTTTCAATCGTTTTCGAATAAAACATACTAACTCCAAGAGTGATTCCACCTATAACAGCAATTACAAAACCTATAATAAATTCAAGCATCGTAATCGGAAGATGCTCCAAGAGTAGCGGCTTCCAGTTTTCAATAATTAACGTAATAACTCCAGTAGGTGCAGGAATGATAAAAGACGGAATGAGTTCTATACGGACAGCCCATTCTATTGAAACGAAAAGTGTAAAAATAAATATAAGAAACAAGCTATATGTTTTGAACCATTGTTTAATACATTTCATAAGCAATCCTATTCTCCACGTATTTCTTTAAAGTAACGAAACTCTCTTCATGTTGTATTTCAGGTTTGCGTGGTCGTTTCATCTCTACTGGAATTTCATCAATCGTTTGATTAGTATGTAATAAAATGATTCTGTCACTTAAAAAACAAGCTTCCTCTAAATCATGGGTAATAAATAATACTGTTTTATTTAGCTCTTGCCACAGTGATAATAACCATGACTGCATCTCTTTTTTCGTTAATGCATCAAGTGCACCGAATGGTTCATCGAGCAATAATACATCCTTGCCTGTTAACAAAGCTCTTAAAAAGGCAACTCTCTGTCTCATCCCTCCCGATAATTGCTTTGGAAGAGCATTCTCATATGCTAGTAATCCGACACGTTCCAGCCAACTTCTCGCTTCCTCTTTTGTGAGATGTATATTCTTATTAATCTCTGAAACTAGCATGATATTGTCGATGATCGTTCTCCAAGGTAGCAGTAAATCTCGCTGAGGCATATAACCAACATCTCCAAGTGAAATAGGAGTACCATTGATTAATATTTCACCCTCATCCTGCTTTAAGAGACCAGTAATTAATCTTAAAATGGTACTTTTACCTGTACCGCTTTTACCGATTAATGAGACAAACTCACCTCCTGCAATCTCCATATTCAAATTGACAATCACTTTATTGTCTTGCTTCTTTTCGTTTTTAAAAGAATAAGAAACATTTTTTAACACGAGAGTCATGTACACACCAACCTTTCATAATTAGATTTCCTAATAAAAAAACCACTTCCTATATGGGAAGTGGTAATGAACGAAATAAAAAAATTCTTCATTCCTACTTCCCTCCGCTAGTATGAACTAGATCAGGTTCAAAGGGTTCTTCTCAGCCAATGGCGCCCCTAGTAGATCAAATATATAAAATGACAACAACGTAAAAACCCCAACTTTCATAATAGAAGGTTGGGGTGAATTGGACAGAATGATTCCACCTATAACCACCTTCCCTCCTCTAGTATGAACTAGATCAGGTTCAAAGGGTTCGAAACAAATCGTTCCATCTCAGCCTCTAATGAGACACCCCTAGTGAGTTAATTACAATTATATATCTTAACATGAACTTACTTTAATGCAAGATAAATTTACAAATAATTTTATTTTTTCATAAAATAATGTCATTTATTTATTATTCTACAGGCTCTAATTGTTCGAAATCCTGTTTTGATTCTTGTAAGGTCGGATTATAGAAGGCTGCTATAGCAGTCATATAATATGGAGTAATATAAATACTTACACCAAACAACACGATTCCTCCCAAAAATCATGAAACCAAAACCTTTATAATAACATTCTCAAGAATTTTTCGAAGTTAACTCCTTCTACTTTAGGAATTTGCTCCAAGGAGGTATCAGTAATGGCTGCTGTTAGAAATGCTTCTGCAAGCTGTACAGATTTTTCTAGGTCCTCTCCCCGCATCATACTTCCCATTATGACAGAGGCAAATAAATCACCCGTACCAGAATAACTTTTACCATTGTACGGCATTGCGCCATAAAAGGTTTTATTCCCATCCAAATACATATTACCGATAAACTGCTTATCCGTATCTATTGACGGTGGGTTCACACCAGTGATGATTACCTTAGCATCAGTTTCTTGCTGCAATGTCTTTCCAGCTTCTTCTAACGCTTCGATAAAATCCCTTTCATTTACATAGCTATGTAGTTTTTCATAAGATAATCCGGTTAATAGACAGCACTCCGTTACATTTGGTGTAATCACATCTGCACATTTCACCAGTTCTCTCATTCGCACTAGTAATTCTTCTGTAAAAAGTTTATAAGCCTCACCTATATCCCCCATCACCGGATCAACAAGCAAAATGGTTTCTTTTGTATGAAATTTATCTAAAAAACGAAAAATATTATCAATTTGCTCTCGGCCAGTTACGAAGCCGGTGTAGATTCCATCAAAGGTTACATCAAGTTTACTCCATTCCTCTTCGAAATATTGCATTTTGGAAGTAAAATCTTCACAAAAAAAACTTGGATAACCTGTTTGTGCAGACAATATAGCAGTTGGTAAAGGACATGCCTGCACCCCCATTACCGAAAGAACTGGAATTGCAGCTGTTAATGAACATTTTCCAAAAGATGATAAATCCTGTATTACAGCGACTTTTTTCATAATAACCTCCATAAAATCTATCCAACTTAAACTTTATTCATATTACCATAATTGAACTACCCACCACTTACGAAAGAAAATCACTTTCGTTGAAGTGGGGGATTCCTAAGTAAAGAAACGTATCGGTTTCTAATGGATTAGGCGATCCCCGTAGTCCCTACGGTTAGAAGTCTTATCGCTTCATTTTTAAGATTTTGTCCTGCGTTAATATCCCTGTCGTGATGTGTGCCACAAGAAGGGCAATCCCACTTACG
>NZ_JBALMO010000009.1:52010-52361 GCF_036963345.1 Bacillus sp. JJ722 | reverse complement strand
TTGCTTTGTATTCAAGCATGGTTCTAAATTGTGACCAAGACACTTCGCCTATCGCTTTGGCTAACTTGTGGTTTTTCAGCATATTTGACACTTGCAAATCCTCAATCCCTACAATATCGTGGTTTTTGATGATGTAAGTTGAGATTTTCTGCAAATAGTCTGTTCTTGCATAGGTGATTCGTTCGTGGATTCTTGCAACCTTCATACGTTGTTTGTTCCAATTGGAAGAACCTTTCACACGCTTGGAAAGGATACGTTGTGCGGTTGCTAATTTCTTTTCAAGTTTGCGAAACCATTTTGGATTAGCGAATATTTCTCCCGTACTCAAAATGGCAAAGTCTTTTAGCCCAA
>NZ_JBALMO010000009.1:37022-51968 GCF_036963345.1 Bacillus sp. JJ722 | reverse complement strand
TTTCTAATGCTTGTACGTCGGTTTCAGCAAGAATGGATACGAAATATTTTCCACTTAAATTTCTTCTAACAGTAGCATTCAGAATACGACCTTCTACTTCCCGACTTTTAGCAAAGCGAATAAGACCAAGTTTAGGTAATTTGATTTTATTCCCTACAATGGCGATATTTCCGTTCGTGTGCTTGGTTGTGTAAGACTGTACGCTGTTCTTTTTAGACTTGAATCGTGTTACTTTATTTTGTTTCTTGAAGAATCGAGTATATGAGTCAGCAAGGTTTTTAATTGACGATTGGATAGCAGTACTGTCAACTTCGTTTAACCAAATCAGCTCTTTCTTTAACTGTGTTAGTTGGGAGGAACAAGTGTTGTAAGTTAATCCTTTGCCTGTGTCTTTGTACATATCCATCCATTGTGCCAAAAAGTAATTGAATACAAAACGTGAACAGCCGATTGTTTTCAAAATTAGGATTTCTTGTTTTTTGTTTGGATAGATCCGAAACTTATATGCTTTGTTGACTAGCATTGATTTCCACCTCACTTCATGCCTTGATTTTCAATATATTTTGTAACTACATTAATAGGAGAACCACCAGTAGTCCATGACAAAAATTCCCTGACTGGTAATTTTACCCTATATTGATTATATAATGAGTGCGTTAATCGTTCAAAAAAAACTTTAGGCTAACGCCTAACCGACATTCATCTCCTACCTATTGTTGGGCTACGCCCTTCACACGATTGAGGAAGGAGTCTTCTGTCGGAAAATAATTAAAAACAGGGAAAATCCCCAATAGTTTAGATAATTATGATAAATTATTTAATTTTAACAATTCGAATAAATCTATTTGGATATAATACTCTATTTGTAACTTACTACTTTATTTGATTCTTATTCAACTAAAAACAGTTATCAGCTCTCAGCTCTCGTATTCTCTGCATTTAACCAACTGACCCCTACGTTTTCTGAAAAATTGACCCTTTTTCATATACCAGTTTTTTGCTAAAGTAATCGGTAAATTCTAAATTTAGGAGGTTTATAGATATGGAAAGTGCACAAAGTTATTCCAAGTCACGTCAAAAAACTTTTGATTTAATTATTACATCAATGTTAGTAGCACTTGTTTTCGTTTCTACTGTCTTTATGAATATAAAACTACCAATTACTGCGAATGGAGGTTTAGTTCATCTAGGAACTGCCATGCTTTTTATTGCATCTATTTTATTTGGTCCTAAAAAAGGGGCTCTTGCTGGTGCAATAGGAATGGGGTTATTTGATATACTTGGAGGTTGGGCATTATGGGCACCTATCACCATTCTGGCGCGTGGTTTGCAAGGATACATCGTTGGTAAAATTGCTTGGTCAAATGGTCGCAAAGGAAACAGCATTGCTTTAAATTTAACTGCAACAATCGTTTCTATTCCATTTATGGTAGCCGTTTATTACATTGGCGAAGGGATTTTATACGCAAATTGGATTGCACCCTTAGCTTCAATACCTGGAGATCTTCTTCAAAATGTACTAGGAATTATAGTTGCTGTACCAGTTTGTGTTATTTTGAAAAAAGCACCTTATTTTAAGTAGTTAATAATAAGGTGCATTCTAAAAGCTTTTACAACATAATAAAAAAAACGAATTCCAATATAGGAATTCGTTTTTGATTAATCACTATACTAATTCCAAACAAGCGACCGCTTCACAATGCGTCGTCTGCGGGAACATATCCACCGGCTGAACTTCCAATGTCTTATATCCACCATCTTCTAAAATGCGTAAATCACGTGCTAATGTTCCTGGGTTACAAGAAACATAAACGACACGCTTCGGTTTCATTGTAAGAATCGTGTTTAATAATGACTCTTCACAACCTTTACGAGGAGGATCGACAACGATAACATCTGCTTTAATACCTTCGTTTTGCCAATCAAGCATGACTGTTTCAGCTGCTCCTGCTACGAATTCAGCATTTGTAATATTGTTTAACTTCGCATTTTCTCTTGCATCACGTACAGCATCTTCCACGATTTCTACACCGTATACTTTTTTCGCTTGTTGAGCAAGAAACAGAGAAATGGTTCCGATTCCACAATATGCATCAATAACTGTTTCTTCGCCTGTTAACTGCGCGTATTGTAGAGCTTGATCATACAATACTTTTGTTTGTACTGGGTTTACTTGATAGAAAGAACGTGGAGAAATGGCGAACTTAATTTCTCCAATAGTATCGGTAATAGTGCTTTTACCCCAAAGTGTTAAAGAACGGTCACCTAAGATAACATTTGTACGCTTCACATTGATGTTTTGAACAATGCTCTTTACGTTTGGAATAGTTTTCACGATATCCTTCACGATTTCTTCTTGGTTTGGCAAAGTTCTTGTACGTGTTACAAGAACAATCATCATTTCGTCTGTTGCTTTTGCCCAACGAACGACGATATGACGAATTATACCCTTATGTTCTTTCTCATCATAAGGAGCAATGCCGTTGTCTACAAGAATGTCACGGATTTTTAATACAACACTGTCATCCATTGATAGTTCAACGCCACAGTTTGTCATATCCACGATTTCGTGACTACGTTTCTTATAGTACCCCGCAACAGTACGACCATTTTGAAAGCCTACAGGTACTTGAACTTTATTACGATATTTCCAAGGGTTTTCCATACCGATGACAGGATTTACTTTCACACCCTTTAATCCACCGATACGCTCTAGGGCATCACGAACTTGTTTTTCTTTCGCACGTAATTGACCTTCATAGCTCAAATGTAAAAGTTGAGCGCCACCGCATTCTTTATGCAATGAACATGGATAATCCACACGATCTGGGCTTTGTACAAGAATTTCTTCTAAACGACCAAAACCATATCCTTTGTTTACTTTAATAACCTTGACCTTTGCTTTCTCACCTGGCAATGCAAATGGTACAAATAATGGATAACCTTCTACTTTCGCTACACCTGAACCATCATGTGTTAAATCATTAAACTCCACTGTCACGATGTCACTTTTCTTGACTGGTGCATTCTTCTTCATTCATTCAACTTCCTTTTCTATATGATGCCTTATTGGCTTTCCTTCTAAAACAGACTAGGTTGATTCTACCATAAAGAATAACCACAATAAAGGAAGCATTATTTGTATTTCTCAATTTATGTTCAGATGTAGATCAGCAACCTATCTTTACCTGAAAAAGCACTTCATTTAATAAGACGATTGCAACAAAAAAGATGAATGGATTATCCATTCATCTTCGATCATTAACTTGTTTTTATCGGTAAAATGACACCGCAATGTTCATAAATAAAATTAATCGTTACATCATTAAAGATCTGAAATTTATCTATATTACATACATGCCCAGCACTTTCAATACATTCTAGCTTCACATAACTTTTTGTCGTGAGTACAACATCTTCAACTGCGTCTAAGAATAAATAATCTTCTTCTCCCATAACAAAAAGCGTCGGGACGCCCTGGAAATCCTTTTGTAACTCTTCTAAGAATGGATTTACACGTTTCGTTAATGAGAACCAACGAATGAATTCTTTCTGACACATTCGCTTTGCCTGTTCAACAAACGTTACACGCGCTTCTTTATGATTACTTTTCGGCATAATAATCCATGCAAACAGACGATATAGCCACATATATGGAAGAATGTGCTTCCCTAAATGACCTAGTGTTAAATAAAATTTCGTCCGTAAATTTAAACTGGTTATTGCTCCACCTAAAACCATAGAGGAAACACGATCTGGATATGTTTTAGCGATTGTTTGAATAACAATCGTACCTAGTGAAATTCCTACAAAGTGCGAACTCTTTATATTTTCTCTATCAAGTACAGCCATGACTTCTTTCCCAATTGTTACAAAAGTATCGTCATTTTTCCACTGAACAGATTGTGATTTTCCGTGACCACGCAGATCTATTAATAGCACATTAAAGTGTTTCTTATAATCTCGTAGCTGTTTAAACCATACTGCAGAATTTCCTCCTGCTCCATGGATGAACGTAACCCATGGTTTATAGTCATCAATATAATGAGTACGATAATGTAACAACATTATCACCCTTTCTTGTGATTAATAATACAAGTACTTCGAGTATAATCGAATATTTGTGAAAGAAAAAGCAATATTAACTAGACAATGCCCATATTAATTACATCTTTCACACACAAAGATTTAGAATTATTTATCAATAAATATACAAATGTATTTAAACATTGGTGTGAAAGCATTTACACATCTCCATTCTATGGGAAGTGATTATACTTTTTTGACATAATTTCGACACATTTCGAGAAAAAGCGACTTACTTCGCTCTCCTTTCCACGTATTTGTCATCTTACAATAGCTAACAAAAAAAGAGAATCGCATTTCATCTGCGATTCTCACCAATTAACTCTCTTCTTTTTCTATGCGTTGTGGGACAGCATCCGGCATAAAATTCTCTGGAACAAATACATCGAAATGGCGATACATATTGACGAATTCTGCTGGAGCAATTCCACCATATTCACCATCTAAGTTCAATTGCATCTTTTCCTTAGGAGTTACTTTTATACGATTTGCTTTCACATAGATTACTGATGGATCTTTTGTATGTTCTCCTCTAAGAGCTAGAGATGCAATACGAATAAATTCCGCAAGATTTGTTTTCTTTAAAATAAGTAATGTAAACATTCCATCATTCAAAGATGCATCTGGAGCTAAACGCTCAAAGCCGCCAACAGAGTTTGTGTTCGCAACGAGGAATAGCATAACTTCACCTTCGAATAGTTTACCATCATATTCGATTTTTACATCTGTTGCTTTCAAAGAAGGCAACATTTCAATACCCTTTAAGTAATAAGCAAGTTGACCAAGCATTGTTTTCAACTTACTCGGCACTTCATATGTAAGTTCGGTTAAACGACCGCCACCTGCAATATTGATAAAATATTTCTCATTCATTTTACCAACGTCAATTGGCATAGTATTACCTGCTGTTATAATATCAACTGCGGCATTTACTGAACGAGGAACATGAATTGCTCGTGCAAAATCATTTGTTGTTCCAACTGGAATAATACCTAATTTTGGGCGATGCTCAGCATCTGCAAGTCCATTTACTACTTCATAAATTGTTCCATCTCCACCTGCAGCAATAACGACATCATATTTTCGTTCGATTGCTATGCGAGCTGCTTTTGTAGCATCACCTTCACAAGTAGTAGCATGACAAGATGCCTCGTAACCTGCCGCTTCTAGCTTTGCCAATACATCTGGTAAATGCTTACGAATGGCCTCGCGTCCTGAAGTTGGATTATATATTAATCTAGCCCGTTTCATTTTCATCATCCTATACGTAAAATTCGTTTAAATCTATTTTACAAAAATAACTTTTTATTATTTTTTAATGTGAAATTGATTATATAGTACAGCATTCAAAATAGCTACACATATAAATAGATTGTCCCATATCAAGAAATACCAAACTTCTCAATACAAAAACAAAGGGACTTGAATTATATTCCAAGTCTCTTTTTATTGTATACTATTCGAACTGCTTTTGGCTACTCCAAGCATTCATTATTTCTTGATACCATTTACTCGTTTCTTGTTCATTCTTCGAGTTTAAAATATAGTATTTTTCATCTGTTTTAATCCATATATAAGGTGGATATTTAGTAAAAGCATAATGACGACCTGATCCCCATTTCTTACTATGGAATGAACCTAATGACCTTGTTTCTGTTGCAAATCCATTTGATTTAATCGTATCTGATGGAAGTCGATCGATCATTTTAAGCTCATCGATATCTTTTATTGCGATCGTATCATCATACATTCCACTCATTTCGATGGCTTCATTAGTGATTGTAACATTCGTGTCTTTGTTACCTAGATAAAAAAGAACACCGATTCCAATTAAAATAACACTATATAAAGAAATTAACAGAATCGCATTACGTTTACGTTTTCTCTTCACATCGTACTTTAACCCATAAAGCGTTCCACTCATTAAAAACAATAAAAAAATAGCTATAAAAATTTCAATTCCATAAGGTACACGAAACGCAACAACCGGAATGCTAAGTAGCCAGATTATCGCAATTCCCCACATTAATTTTCCTTCATATGACAAATAACCATTTCTTTCTAATTCTGCCTTTTCCTCATCCGTATATGAATTATATCCGGATAATAAGGAATATTCTTTTTTATTATGAATCAGATAAGCAAGGCCTGTTACTATACAACCAACGAAAATCCATATTATCAGTGTTACCCCATTCCGTCTCCACCTCTGCCAACTTTACTTTTTACTGCTTCTGCGTTGTTTAAATTTCTCAGGATCACTAAACTTAACGGCTATTGCTACTATAACTCCAACAACAATAACGATCCCTGCATAAATCATAACTGCCATTTCTCATTCTCCTTCTTACACACCTTTAAATGACAACGTTAAGCTAAAAGCTTCCACCCGAATCACCACCGCCACAATCACTACCACTACCGTTGTCACAGTTAACTCCATGATGATGGTGGTCATTATGCCTACCATCATCAAAGCTCTCTATACCATAATAATGTTGATTTGTTGATGTATGATCCAATGAGTTGTTTTTAGATGCTACTGATTTTCCTGCAAATAATAATTTCGATAACGTAACTCCTATAATTAATAGAATAACTAATATCAAGAACATTTCCATAATAACGCCTCCCAATAAGTTGTATATTAGAGATACGTATATTAAATTCATAAGTTTCATGAACATTATAAAACTATGGTAGCATTCTTCTAACATTATCGAAATACATATAAAAAAATCTGCCTAGTATTTTACTTAGGCAGATTTTTTGTATTATTTATCGTTTCTCAATCTCTTGCATTAGAAGCTTGTTCACGACTTGTGGATTAGCTTGTCCTTTCGTCGCTTTCATGATTTGACCTACTAAGAAGCCAGTTGCTTTCTTCTGACCTGCTTTGTAGTCTTCAATTGATTTCGGATTATTATCAAGTGCTTCTGTTATGATTTTAAGAAGTGAACCTTCATCTGAAATTTGAACAAGACCTTTTTCTTTTACAATTGTCTCGGCATCGCCACCGTTTTCAACTAACTCTTTGAAAACTGTTTTGGCAATTTTAGAAGAAATTGTTCCTTTTTCGATAAGTACGATCATACCTGCTAAAGCTTGTGGTGTTAATGGAAGATCATGAAGTTCTTTGCCTTCAGCATTCATGTAACCAGAAAGCTCACCCATAATCCAGTTAGAAGCAAGCTTCGCATCTGCACCTGCTGCAACTGTTGCTTCGAAGAAATCAGCTGTTTCTTTCGTTACTGTCAGTACAGCTGCATCGTATGCAGGTAAGCCCCACTCTTCTGTATAGCGTTTTTGACGAGAATCTGGAAGCTCGGGAATTTCCACACGTACACGTTCTTTCCACTCATCATCAATGTATAGCTCTACTAAGTCTGGCTCTGGGAAGTAACGATAATCATCCGATCCTTCTTTAACACGCATCAAGATTGTTTTTCCTGTAGTTTCATCGAATCGACGTGTTTCTTGATCGATTGTACCACCTGCTGATACAACAGCGATTTGACGACGTTCTTCAAATTCAAGACCTTTACGAACAAAGTTGAAAGAGTTTAAGTTCTTTAACTCTGTTTTTGTACCGAATTCTTTTTGACCTACAGGACGAATAGAGATGTTCGCATCACAACGAAGTGAACCTTCTTCCATCTTACAGTCAGAAACACCAGTGTATTGAATGATTGATTTTAACTTTTCTAAGTAGGCATATGCCTCATTAGGTGTACGAATATCTGGTTCAGAAACGATTTCTACAAGCGGTGTACCTTGACGGTTGTAGTCACAAAGCGAGTTTCCACCTGCTCCGTGCGTTAATTTACCCGCATCTTCTTCTAAATGAATACGCGTAATACCAATACGCTTCTTATAACCATCCACTTCAATATCAATATAGCCGTTTTCACCGATTGGTTGGTCGAACTGCGAAATTTGATAAGCTTTTGGATTATCTGGATAGAAATAGTTTTTACGGTCGAATTTCGTATGAGTTGCTACTTCGCAATTAATCGCCATTGCTGCTTTCATCCCGAAATCAACTACTTGTTTATTTAATACTGGCAGTACGCCTGGATATCCAAGGTCAATTACTGACGTGTTTGTATTCGGATCAGCTCCGAATTGGTTTGGACTTGACGAGAAGATCTTTGAATTTGTTTTTAATTCAACGTGTACTTCAAGACCTATTACCGTTTCAAATTGTTGCATGTTCCTCACCCCTTACAGTTGTGGTTTTTTTGTATGATGATCTGTTGCTTGCTCGAACGCATGAGCAACGCGATAAACTGTACTTTCATCGAAATGCTTACCAATAATTTGCAAGCCGTATGGTAATCCTTCTTGTGATAATCCACAAGGAACAGAAATACCTGGTACACCTGCTAAGTTCACAGGAATTGTTAAAATATCGTTCGCATACATCGTTAATGGATCTTTTGTATTTTGTCCGATTTTGAATGCTGTTGTTGGAGTTGTTGGTCCGATGATTACATCGTAGTTCTCAAACACATCTTCGAAATCTTTCTTAATTAATGTACGAACTTGTTGAGCTTTCTTGTAATATGCATCATAGTAACCTGAGCTTAACGCGAATGTTCCAAGCATGATACGGCGTTTAACTTCACTTCCGAAGCCTTCTGCACGTGTTTTCTTGTACATATCAATTAAGTTCTCAGCATTCGGTGTTCTGTAGCCATAACGAACGCCATCGAAGCGAGCTAAGTTCGCTGATGCTTCAGATGAAGATAATAAGTAATATGTTGCTAATGCGTATTTAGAATGTGGTAGAGAAACCTCTTCCCATGTAGCGCCTAGTGATTCTAGTACTTTCAACGATTCTAATACAGATTGCTTCACATCCTCCGCTACACCTTCGCCAAGGTATTCCTTCGGCACTGCAATACGTAAGCCTTTCACGTCACCTGTTAAGCTTTCCGAGAATTTTGGAACATCTACATTTGCTGATGTGCCGTCCATTGGGTCAATTCCAGAGATTGCTTCTAAAAGATAAGCATTATCTTCTACACGATTCGTAATTGGACCGATTTGATCTAGTGAAGAAGCAAATGCGACTAATCCAAAGCGAGATACACGACCATATGTTGGTTTCATTCCAACTACGCCGCAATATGCTGCTGGCTGACGAATTGATCCACCAGTATCAGAACCAAGTGAGAATAAAACTTCTCCAGCCGCTACAGATGCAGCCGATCCACCTGATGACCCACCTGGTACACAATCAGTGTTCCAAGGATTACGAACTGTTTTGTACGCTGAGTTTTCATTTGAAGAACCCATAGCAAACTCATCCATATTTAATTTACCGATTGTTACAGTTCCAGCTTGTTGTAGCTTTTGAACAACAGTCGCATCATAAATTGGATCAAAATTTTCTAATATTTTACTAGCACAAGTAGTGCGTAAGTTTTTTGTTACGATATTATCTTTAATACCGATAGGCATACCAAATAGAGAACCTGATACTTCTCCTTTAGCTAGCTTTTCATCTAATAATTTTGCTTGTTGACGTGCACTTTCTTCATTTAATGTAAGAAAAGCAGCAACTGTCTCATCTACTTGCTCGATACGTTTAAAAGATGTATCTACTAAATCAGATACACTAACCTCTTTCTTCAGCAAAAGGCTTTGTAAATCCTTCAAACTATGTGTAAAAAGTGACATAAAGTTCCCCCCTTTAATCGATGATTGATGGTACTACGATTAGTCCATCTCTATGTTCTGGTGCATTCTTCACTACGTCTTCAATTGGTAAACCTGGTTTCGCCACATCCTCACGAAGAACGTTAACCGTTTCAACAACACGCGATGTTGGTTTCACACCTGTTGTATCCAGTTCATTCAATTGCTCAGCAAATGAAATAATTGCATCTAGTTCTTTCGCCATTTTCTCTACTTCTTTGTCTGTCACAGCTAATCTTGAAAGATTAGCTACGTGCTTCACTTGTTCAGTTGAAATACGAGACATTCTACAATCCACCTCCAGCATTTTTTTCGACCAAAAGCCATACTCATAATATTATCAAATTTTGCCGCGCTAAAGCAATATTGGAGATGATAAGAAAAGCGAAATCACCCGTTTAGTGACGTATGGACTGGAGCGCTTCGACTGAGATAAAGGAAACACGAAGAGCCGATAGGTGATTCGATGTTGACTTATCGTAGGGAGGAGCGGGAAGTCCACTAGTCACTGGGTGACTTTCGCTAGACATCCTAGAAAAACCGTCACCGGTCCTTTTTGGATCGAAGAACTTCATAATACTATTAACTTCACTTTAAGTAGAGCTTATTTTTGGTTTTACACCTAACTAAAAAGGAGGCACACGGCAGGCATAAGACGAGCCGTTCTTGAAAACCCGATTTTGGTTTTCAAAACGGATTGGCTTATGACCGAGTGTGACAGGTGTAAGGTTAGACAATGAAAAGCGAAATCACCCGTTTAGTGACGTATGGACTGGAGCGCTTCGACTGAAATTGTTCAATAAAAAATAGACTACAAATTTACATCTACAGTCTATCTTTCAGTCTATTAGGCCGTTCCTAGTACTACCCCTAATTTCTTTAAGTATTGACGGTATGCAATACTCATTCGATCGCAAATGAGTGATAACTCTACCTGCAAATCAAGCGGTAAATCCTCTGGCTTCTGATTCTCTACAATCGGCTTATCTTGTGCAAAAATCATATTCTGGAACTCTACAACCTCTTCATCCGTTGTACCCGTATCATAGTTAAAAGACAATATACCATAAGCAATTGATTTCTCCTTTTCAACGGGTAAGATGGTCAAGAGAATTGCCATGCGCTGCCCATTATCTTTATCTAGCTTCGTAAAACGAACCGTAAGTGGTTTTAGAATTTCATACGTATAATAGACATGTTTAGCTTGCCCGGAACCATCTGGGTCAGGTTGAAATAATACTATCTCATCTGAATAAATAGAATCTTCGCCTTGATGTACTTTATATTCACCTATTACAGGGTATGATTCTTCCCCTAAATATCCTCCATGGACAAACGCTAAATGTCCTACATCTAAGAAATTTTCAACGATTCGTGGTGGATTTGCTTCCACCTCTTGAGGTCCCCACAACACATTGTGATAAGATTCATCTTCAAATTCTTTATATGTAAATAGTTTTGCATCACTATTTTCTAGATTAACCCAAATAAATCCACACTTCTCGATACAGCCATACTTAGCTGCTTTTGCTTTCTTTGGTATTGCGCGTCCTTCTGGTAGTTGCGGAATCTTCGTACATTCTCCTATACTATTAAACTCCCAACCATGATAAGGACATACAAGATTACCGTTCTTCACACAACCAAGTGATAGAGCAGCCCCACGATGAATACATAAGTCTCTAAAAGCATGAATCCCTTCTTCATTCCGAAAGAGCACTACTCTTTCTCCCATAACGACTACTTGTAATGGTTTCTCCCCAACGTCTTCTGCCTTACAAGCTACAATCCAATCACTTCGTAAAACCTGATCATATACAATCATGTCCGTTCCCCCCTCATTCTTGTGCATCTATATTTTAAGACTCACTAAATTATATGTCAATTCTAAATACGAACATTAATTTTAATTTCACACAAAAATATTCGCTTTAAGGTTTACTTTCGACACTTTTCTCCTTATAATGCAAGTGAGTTTATATTAATATCTGAACAAAGGGATTTTTATTCAAAATAGGGATTCGTATTTCTGGGGAGGAAAAACAAACATGGAAGATCAAGCGAAGTCGGCAAATTTACTTGTCGGTGTGAACGAGAAAATCAGTACGAAACGATCACTATTATTAGGGATGCAGCATGTCTTAGCAATGGATTTATATTTAGCACCAATTATCATCTCTGGTTTATTATCTTTAAGTACAGCTAATACGACATTTTTTATTCAAATGTGCTTCCTAGCAGCAGGACTTGCAACGATTATCCAAGCGACAATAGGATTGAGGTTGCCTGTTATGCAGGGACCATCTTATGTTCCAATCGGTGCATTAGCAGCAATCGGTGGGAAATTAGGTCTTGGAGCAGTATTTGGTAGTTTGCTTCCAGGTGCACTCTTAATCGCTATTATTGGATATCCATTAAAAGCATTTGCACATATTGTACGAAAAATCATTCCACCAACTGTTGCTGGAACAGTTATTGTCATTGTAGGGATTTCATTAATGCCTATACCATTTAACGGCATTTATTCTGCACCAGGCTTCATCGGTCACAATGCCATGATTGCTTTTGTTTCAACAGCTGTATTAATCGTTTGTATTTTACTTGGTAGAAAAGCGAAAGGCATAGGTACTTTTTTTCGATTAGTATCCGTTATTCTTGCTATTATTGCTGGGACAATCACTGCATCGTTATACGGCACAGTTGATTTTTCACCAGTGAAAGAAGCAGCTTGGTTCTCACTCCCATCATTTTTTCCATTCGGAGCACCTGTTTTTGATTTACATGCAATTCTTACTATGGTGTTTATATACATTGTCATTTTGATTGAAACTACAGGTACATGGTTTGTTGTTTCAACAGTTACTGATGGGGAATTGACGAATAAAAGATTAAATCGAGCATCGTTTGGTGAGGGTATTGGTTGCTTTGTTGGTACTTTATTTGGCGGAACTCCTATGACGGGATATTCTTCTAATGCAGGTTTAATTGCTATTACAGGGGTAGCTAGTCGACGCGTAATTATTGCCGCTGGTTTCATCTTGGTGGGACTTGGACTTGTTCCGAAACTCTCTACATTAATCACATGTATTCCTGGACCTGTTATTAATGGAATATTCGGTGTAATCTGTATTGCAATTGTTATGAACGGTTTGAAAGTTATTCAGCATATTACCATTGATGACCGCAATATGATTGTAATAGGAATGCCAATCCTTTTAACCATTGGTACGACAGTATTACCGAAAGATCTACTTCATACAATGCCAGATTTCTTAAACTATATCCTTTCTTCAGGAACAGCCGTTGGGGCTATAGCAGCTGTTTTATTAAATTTAATCATACCTGCTGAAAAAGCTAAAAAGGGATGACTTTCATCATCCCTTTTTTCTATTAATCTATTAATACATTTCTGAAGTAGTTTTCGCCTGCATATGCAGCATTACGTAATCTGGACCTCCAGCTTTTGAATCGGTTCCTGACATATTGAAGCCGCCGAATGGTTGATAGCCAACAATAGCCCCCGTACATCCACGATTAATATATAAGTTTCCGACATGGAAATCTTCACGAGCTTGATCAATATGAGCGCGATTAGTTGAAATTACCGCACCTGTTAAACCATATTCAGTATTGTTAGCTATTTCAAGCGCATGACTGAAGTCTTTCGCTTTTGCAAAAGCAACGACTGGACCAAAAATTTCTTCTTGCATTAAACGTGCATTCGGATCTAAATCAGCAAAGATAGTTGGTTGAACAAAGTAACCTTTCGAGTCATCACCTTCTCCACCCGCCATTAAACGTCCTTCTTGTTTACCGATTTCAATGTATTGCATTATTTTCTTATAAGCAGCAGCATCAATGACAGGACCCATATAATGATTCTTATCTTCCGGATTTCCGACCGTAAGCTTTTTCGTTAATTGTACAGCACGTTCTAGAACATCTTCATATACATCTTCTACAATAACAGCGCGAGAACATGCAGAGCATTTTTGTCCCGAAAAACCAAACGCAGATTTCACAATACTTTCAGCAGCTAAATCAAGATCCGCTTCACGATCTACTACAATCGTATCTTTACCGCCCATCTCAGCAATCACTCGTTTTAACCAAATTTGACCTGATTGCACTTTGGAAGCGCGTTCATAAATACGCAGACCAACATCGCGAGAACCAGTAAAAGAAATAAAACGAGTTTTTGGATGATCAATTAAGTAGTCACCCACTTCAGCACCACTTCCTGGTACAAAGTTCAAGACACCAGCAGGAAGACCTGCTTCTTCCATCACTTCAACAAACTTTGCTGCCACTATTGGTGTTGTAGAAGCTGGTTTTAGAACCACTGTATTACCTGCTACAAGAGCCGCAACAGTCGTCCCAGCCATAATGGCTAACGGAAAGTTCCATGGTGAGATAATGATTCCTACTCCTAGCGGAATATATTGATATTGATTATTTTCTCCTGAACGGCTTTCGACAGGCACTCCATCTTTCACTTTCAATATTTGTCGAGCATAAAACTCCATGAAATCGATTGCCTCTGCCGTATCACCATCTGCTTCATTCCACGGTTTACCCGCTTCTTTCGTCAGCAATGCCGAAAACTCATGTTTGCGTCGACGAATAATAGCAGCTGCTCGAAATAATATGTCAGCTCTAGACTCCGGCTCCACCTTACGCCACGATTCAAATGCTTCACTTGCCGCAGTAATCGCTTCTTCTGCTAATTCACGATTCGCTTTTGAAACCGTTCCAATCACTTCTTGCTTATCTGCCGGATTATATGAAACAATTTTTTCTTCTGTTTTTACTCTGTTACCATTTATCAACAAATCATACTCTTGCCCTAAATAGCCCCTAACTCTTTCTAACCCTTCAAGATAACCTATTTCATTGCTACTTTGAGAAAAATCTGTAAATGGCTCATGCTTGTATGCTTGTACCAATATTATTCACTCCCAATTTAGTATGTATGTTGCTCAACGTTTATTGTAAGGCTATTTTATAAACTATTCAAATAATTAAAATGACTTTTTACTTCTCTCATGATTGATGGATGGATAATACTCCAGTGATAGTATCCGCTGCTCATATTTCCGATTCTCCACTCATATTTCCGGTTCTCTACTCATATTTCCGGTTCTCTGCTCATATTTC
>NZ_JBALMO010000009.1:0-36970 GCF_036963345.1 Bacillus sp. JJ722 | reverse complement strand
CGGTTCTCTGCTCATATTCTCGGTTCTCTGCTCATATTCCCGGTTCTCTGTTCATATTTCTAATTCTCTGCTCATATTTCCGGTTCTCTGCTCATATTTCTGGTTCTCCGCTCATATTTTCGTTCTTTGCTCATATTTCCAGTTCTCCTCTTATTATTTTTCCACCATCTACCATTAATGTAAAAAAAGACGACCTTTATTCATGTTTCGAATAAAAATCGTCTCTTTATCTATTGATATATATGAACAAATGGTTCTTTCTCATTTGCATTTCGAACAATTAATGCTTCTTGTCCACTAACGGACGAAATGGATACTTGGACATTAATATAGTCAGGGAAAAGCTCCATTACTTTACCAGCTACATATTGTGTAAAGCCAACCGCTTCGGATTTACCATAGAATTGAATTGGAATATCAATTTTCAACTCTTGTAGTTGATCATCGATATAGTAAGCTCTACCAATTACTCCATTAAAATTCGGGAAGTACTTTTCGATATCTTGTTTAAAGTTTAGAAATAATTTGTTATCGTCACGATGGTCTTTTTCTGCGTCAGAAGATGGGAATAAGTAATATTTCTCGTTTACTTTTTCCCAATCGGAAATTTTCGTTTCACCTTGACCTACTTCTGTATAGGCAACAAAGTTTCCTGGAACTACCGCATTTTTCTCTTGTTGCTCATAAAGAGCAATCGTAATTGGAACATTTTTCAAATCCTCATCTTTTCGCAAACGATTTAGCACTTCTTGGGCGATTTTTTTCCCTTCAGCCATCATCTCGTCATAAGGAATGTCTGTATCAAAAACGGCACCGAATTCTTCTTTTTGATAATAGTGAGTCGAGTTTAAAGCAAGTCCAATAACAACTCCGCCTAAACCTACTTTATCATCTGACTTACGCACCATATAATTATGTTCAAGAATATGGGCTAAATAAAGAGGGTTCTCTTCGTTTCGTTTATCGATATCACCTTTACCTGGATCAATAGGATTCAAGCCAAGATTCTCTGATTCCTTCATTTTCTCTTCTTTCAGTTGATCACTTGTATATTTACGTTCCAGCCAACTTTTTACCTCTTTCGAAGATAAGTATTGGCCTTCTTTAAAGAAATATTTATCTGGACTAAAGCTTTCTTGCGCAATACGCATTAAGCCCATTTCCATTTCATTCATATCGTAACGAGTATTTAAATTCGAAACGACCTGCCCACGCGCTTTACTTGGCTCAAATGGTAAAATCGTTTGATAATATTCATCAGAGATTTTGTATTTCGGGATAATCGCTTTTGTCTCGTTATCTTTGGTCTTTTGTCCCCCTTGTTCTTGGCTATCATACTTAGGAGCACATCCTGATAAGAGAAGCAAAAATGCTAACCCCATACACAAGATTCGTTTCATGGTTTACACCTCTTATTTCTTTAGTTCTTCTATTAGTTTCTCCTCGTCCCATACCTCTACGCCAAGCTCTTGTGCTTTTGCTAATTTCGAACCAGCATCCGCACCTGCGATGACTAAATCCGTTTTCTTACTTACACTGCCAGCTACTTTCGCCCCTTGCGCTTCAAGCTTCTCCTTTGCCTCATTTCGAGTTAGCACTTCTAGCTTACCAGTTAGCACTACTGTTTTGCCAGCAAAGTATGAATCACTATCTTCAGCCGTTACAAGCTTCGGACCTTTGTACGTCATGTTGACGCCAAAGTTACGTAATTCTTGGATTAGCTCTGCCACTACTGGCTGTTCAAAGAATGTTACAACGGAGTCTGCCATTTTATCGCCGATTTCATTAATGTTCTTTATATCATCGAAAGACGCTTGTGCTAATGCATCCATTGTTTCGAATTGCTGAGCCAGCGTCTTAGCCGCTTTCGCACCTACATGACGAATTCCTAGACCAAATAATAAACGCTCTAAAGAGTTTGCTTTCGATGCTTCAATAGCTGCTAATAGTTTCGTTGCTGACTTCTCTCCCATTCGCTCTAAGCCAAGCAATTGCTCTTTCGTCAGCTTATATAAATCCGCTACATCTTGAATTAAGTTTTCTTGGAATAGCTGTGTAATTACTTTCTCACCGCATCCGTCGATATTCATTGCAGTACGGGCAACAAAGTGAATTAGCCCTTCACGAATTTGTGCAGGACATTTCGGATTAATACAGCGAAGTGCAACCTCTCCTTCCAAGCGGACAAGCTCACTACCACACTCTGGACAATTTGTTGGCATTTTAAAATCTTGCTGTTCACCTGTTCGACGCTCAACAAGCACATTAACCACCTTGGGGATAATGTCGCCTGCTTTTTTCACTACTACATAATCACCGATTTTAATATCTTTGTCTCGAATTAAATCTTCATTATGCAGAGAGGCGCGCCCTACAGTCGTACCTGCCACACGAACCGGCTCTAGAATAGCCGTAGGTGTGACAACCCCTGTTCGTCCAACACTTAATTCTATATCAAGTAATTTTGTCACTACTTCTTCAGCTGGGAACTTATAAGCAATGGCCCAACGAGGGCTTTTAGCCGTCATTCCAAGCTCATCTTGCTGTGCCAATGAATTCACTTTAATAACGATGCCATCAATTTCATATGCTAAATTTGGGCGCTTTTCTGTCCAGCTATTCACATATTGGATTACTTCTTCTATGTTTGCACATGTCTTGCGCTCTTTATTTGTCTTAAAGCCCAATTCATCTAACAAATCTAAACCTTCACTATGAGTGACAATCCCAGTTCCACCTAAATCAGCAATGCCGTATAGAAAAACATCTAAATTTCGTGACGCTGCGATTCGAGGATCTAATTGACGAAGTGAACCAGCTGCAGCATTACGAGGATTTGCGAACAAATCTTCTTCACGTTCAGCTCGAGCTACGTTTAAATTCTCAAAAGACTTCTTCGGCATAAACGCTTCGCCACGTACTTCGAATGTTAATGGCTTTTTAATGCGAAGAGGAATGGATTTTATTGTTTTTAAATTTGCTGTAATATCCTCACCTATTGTACCATCTCCACGCGTAGCGCCACGAACGAATAAACCTTCTTCGTACATTAAGGAGACAGCTAAGCCATCAATCTTCAATTCACACACATAAGAGTAATTGTCTCCAATTCCTTGGCGAACTTTTCGATCGAAATCTAATAAATCTGCTTCATTAAAAGCATTGCCTAAGCTAAGCATCGGCGTTTGATGTTCTACTTTTTGAAAAGCATCAAGCACCGCTCCACCAACGCGCTCCGTTGGTGAATCCGGTGTTTTTAACTTTGGAAACTGTTCTTCAATAGCAATCAGTTCATGGATAAGCTGATCATATTCCGCATCAGGAACAGATGGGTTATCAAGCACATGATATTCATAATTATATTGATTTAAAATATTGTGTAGCTCTGCTACTCTCTTTTCGGCAGTCGTTACATCCATATGACCAGCCCTTTCTTTACACTTTTTCTATTGGAGCAAAAGCCGCTAATAAGCGCTTAATACCTGTAGGACTTGGGAATGCAATATCTAACTCTTTCTTATCGCCTTCACCTTTCACACTCACAACTGTTCCTACTCCCCATTTCTTATGCTGTACCTTATCACCCACACCTAAAGCCAAATTATTACCACCTGTTTGAACAGGTGCTTTTACTGGCTGTGCAGCTACGGCAGCACGTCTTGAAGAGAAAGTGCTTGTACTTCTTGGAGAAGATGCTCTTTTTTGACGCTCTTCCTCACGGATGTCTATGAGTAGGTTACTTGGAATTTCACTAATGAATCGAGAGACTGGATTGCAATTAGTGCGACCAAATAGTGTACGCATTTGTGCATTTGTTAAGAACAATTCTTGTTCAGCACGTGTAATACCCACGTACGCTAGACGGCGTTCTTCTTCCATTTCCTCTTCTTCCATAAGTGAACGACTATGTGGGAAGACACCTTCTTCCAATCCAAGCAGAAAGACAATCGGGAACTCTAACCCTTTCGCCGAATGAAGAGTCATCAATGTCACACCTTCTTGTGGTGTTTCATCTTTATCTAATTGATCGATATCTGCTACAAGGGCTAAGTCGGTTAAAAAGGCAACTAAGCTCTTATCTTCATTGTTCGCTTCAAAGTTGTTCGTAACAGATAAGAATTCCTCTAAGTTTTCAAGACGACTTTGCGCTTCTAATGATTTCTCAGCTTTCAACATTTCGTTATAACCCGTTTTATCTAATACTTCTTCTACAAGCTCTGTAACCGATAAATAGTCTTGCATATTTGTATAGGCTTGAATTAAATCACAGAATTCACGAGCAGCTTTCGTAATTTTTGGACTTAAACCAATTAGGTCAATATTCATCAGCGCATCAAACATTGACGTATCTTGCATCACAGCAAAATCAGCAATTTTATCAAGTGATGTTGAACCAATTCCTCGCTTCGGTACATTAATAATACGACGCAAACTAATATCATCATGCGGGTTGGAAATTAATCGTAAGTAAGCAAGTACATCTTTAATCTCTTTGCGATCATAGAACTTCACGCCGCCCACGATAGAATATGGTAAGTTTGATTTTAGTAAAAATTCCTCCATCACACGGGATTGAGCATTCGTACGATAAAGAATAGCTACATCACTTAAGTTCTTTCCATTATTTCTTGTAGCCTCCAAAATCTTACTCACAACAAAACTAGCTTCTGCTTGCTCGTTATCAGCTTGATAATATTGAATTTTTTTTCCTTCATCATTATCAGTCCATAGATTTTTCGGCTTACGGTTACTATTGTTAGCGATAACTTCATTTGCCGCTTCTAGTATTCGTTTTGTCGAACGGTAATTTTGCTCTAGGAAAATCATATTCGCATTGCTATAGTCTTTCTCAAACGAAAGAATATTAGCTATATCTGCTCCACGCCAGCGATAAATCGACTGATCTGAATCACCAACTACACATAGATTTTTAAAGCGTGCAGCTAGCATTTTTACTAACATATATTGTGCACGGTTTGTATCTTGATACTCGTCCACATGAATATATTGAAATTTACGTTGGTAAAATTCAAGCGTTTCAGGAACTCGCTCGAACAAAAGAATTGTCTTCATAATCAAATCATCAAAGTCTAAAGATTGATTTTTACGAAGGCGTTTTTCATATTCTTTATATACATCACTCACGACTTTTGAAAAATAATCAGCCGCCGTTTTCTCATATTCTTCACTGTTGATTAGTTCGTTTTTAGCCGAACTTATAGCTCCTAATAAAGCACGAACATCATACTTCTTAGAATCTATATTTAAATCTTTTAAAATTTGTTTAATAACCGATTGCTGGTCCGTCGTATCCAGAATAGAGAATGTACGACTATAACCAATACGATCAATATCTCTTCTTAGAATTCGTACACACATCGAGTGAAACGTTGAAATCCAAATGTTTTCCGCATCAGGACCAAGTAGCTTTCCAATACGTTCTCTCATCTCACGCGCTGCTTTATTTGTAAAAGTAATCGCAAGGATGCTCCAAGGAGCTACTCCTTTCTCTTGCATTAAATAGGCAATTCGGTGCGTTAGCACACGCGTCTTACCACTACCAGCACCTGCCATAATAAGAAGCGGTCCTTCTGTCGTTTGGACAGCCTTTCTCTGCTCAGGATTCAAACCTTTTACGAGCAATTCTGCATTTCCCATATTTACACCACCAATAAGAACATTCGTTCTATATATTATACTGTATTTATTAACCGTTGTGGAATGTATTAATCAGAAAGTTTTGCGGCCTTAACCGTTTTTAAAGCTTCTGTAAAATTATCATAAATAATGTTACCAACGACAATGACATCGGCATGCTGTGCCATTTCTTTTGCTTGTTCAACTCCTGTAATACCGCCACCATAAAACAATGTTGTATTCTCTAGTTTCGCTTTAACGCTTTCAACAACCTCTGGATCACCATACATACCGCTATATTCAAGGTAAAAAATGGGCAATGAAAACATTTTTTCTGCCATTTCACCATAAGCTACTACATCTTCTTTCGAAAGCTCTGTATTTGCATTCGTCACTTTTGCCGCTTTGCATTCTCCGTTCAAAATACAGTATCCTTCAATATGGATTTCATCCCAATCCATTACATCACCAAATTCTTTTACCGCTTGCTGATGTAACTCAACAATCCATTTAGGATCACGACTATTTAATACACTAGGAATGAAATATGAATCAAACCCAGGCGTAACCATTTCAATTGAGGATACCTCTAACACGCAAGGTACACTATATCTACGCACACGTACCATAAGACCAAGTACATTATCTAGCGTAACACCATCTGTACCACCAACCATTATAGCATCTGTTCCAGATTCACAAAGTTGTTCTAATTGTTCATCATTTAGTTCTTTATTTGGATCGAGTTTGAACACATGTTGCCACTCGCTGTAATCGTACATAATACTACCCCCAATCTTTCTACCATTTCATCATTATAGCATTAAAAAAACATAGAAAAAAAGCTCTTAAGAAAAGCTGAAGCGCCTTATATTTTCCTAAAAAAAGAAAACGACAGGCAATATGCCTGTCGAATTAATTCTCTTCTTCTTTCTCTTCTTCTTTCTCTTGTTCAATTCGGTTCAATGCCATTGTATACGCATCATTACCATAATTTAAGCAACGCTTCACACGTGAAATCGTAGCTGTACTTGCTCCTGTTTCAGTTTCAATCTTATGATAGGTTTTGCCTTCTTGAAGCATCCTAGCAACTTCCAGTCGTTGAGCAAGAGATTGAATTTCGTTAATAGTACATAAGTCATCGAAGAATCGATAGCATTCTTCTAAATCTTTTAAAGACAAAACAGCGTTAAATAGCTGATCAAGATCTTTTCCTCTTAGTTTATCAATCTGCATATAGTTACTCCTTTGTTCACATAAATATATCATTAAATACCCTAAATGTAAGCTTATAACCTAAAACCATAGAATATTGTTGTAAAATATACATTAATTAGCATCATTGAAAGATGACATTTGACTCAAGGCCTGGATTATCAGGAATAACATTCACCCACGTTTTCCCTGGTACAAGTTTAGCCTCTTTTCCATCTTTCATGAAAGTAATCCTATTGTCAATAAATTGCCACTGTATTTTATTCCATTTACCTTCTTGTAACAAGAATGCGTTTCCACCTGAAGAGAAATCAATATCACGACGCCCTTGACTATCAACGATTTCATGCGGTGCTTCTAAAATAACTATATTATTTAGCGCAACAGGCTCTTCTGTATCATTATCAACTGTTTGAACACCGTCACTGTAACGACTATATTGCTTTTCAGCTTCATCATACTTATAAGTGACATCAAATGTACTAGAGCCATATTTCACCGTTACATTTGTTGCTACTTCACCTTCAAGAGACTTTAATTCTTTTTCACTTAGGAAAGTAAGTTCTTTTGGTTGTTTTTCAAGATCAAAGGATTGCTCTTCAGCACCCTTTTCAATATTAGTAAATGTTATATAAGAATTATGAGGTGCTTTGCGTGATTTGTCACGTTCAAAGAGCGTTCCATCATAAAATAATCCATTTAAATTGTCAATATAGCCTGAATCAAGTAATTGTTTAGCTTCTGGACTATATCCATGACAAATATAAATACTATTTAAACCTTTTGCTAACTCAATATAATAATCTCGAGCGCTTCTTACAGGCCCTACTCTCTCTGGCTCTTCACTTTGATAAACCGCCAAAAATCTTGTTACATCACCTTCCGCTAACATTTCATAAACAAGGTCTGCTTGTTGCAAACCACTTTGTGGACGCGCCTTTGGATGATTGTTGATCATTACTGCGATCGGTCTCTTGTTAATTTCATCATCTGTTGTTTCTCCAGTTAAAGGATAGACGTATTTTATTTCATCTTTAACTTCTACCTTTTTATCAACAGGCTTGTCTTCTTCTGTTTCTTTTTCTTTACTGCAGCCTACAATTAACAAGGAGGCTACCAATATACAAGAAATAGTTTTAAGCTTCATAATGATTTCTCCATTCCACATTAGGTTTGCACAAATGCCTTCTTTATTATTTTAACGCATTATAGTCGGAAAGAGTACTGTCTTATTCATAACATCATACATTCCTGTCGGTGTAATGCGAATATATGGCAGATGGGTTGAAGAGAAGAACAATAGACTATATACAGGATCCGTATAATTATAGCCTCTTTCTTTCAACAACTGTGTCAGCTTTTTCTCTTCTTCAATTAATATTCCCATCGGTTTATCAGACATAATTCCTTTAAGGGAAAGTGGTAATCGATGAAGTACTTGGCCATGTTCCGTAAGCACTATGCCGCCACCCATTCTCTTTAGCTCTTGCATAGCGAGAAACATATCTTCTTTACGCTTACCAATGACAATAATATCACCTGTATTAGAAAACGAACTTGCAAAACCACATAATTTATTCGCAAATCCTTTAATAACCGTATTATTTCGCCATTTTCCATATCGATCTATCAGCATGAAGAAACATTCATCATGATCAAAATCTAGTTCATCATAAGACATATCACGTGTAACCGAATATGGTTTCATAATAACATCGTTAACCATTTCAACACCGAACGGCATCGAAAACTGTAAATCATCTTGTGTAAGATCCCAATCCAATTGAAGAGGTTCGAGGTTATAATCGGACCAATTAATAGTATAGTCCTGCTTCTGTTCCTTTCCATCTTTCAACATCCATTTTCCTTTAGCTAAAACAGAGACTGGCGTAGGATTAGTAGGATCAGTTAAGAAGTTAATATTAGCCACACGTCCTGTATTGATATTGCCATGTAAGTATTCCAAATTATAATGACGAGCAACATTGATTGTTGCCATATTATACGCATCTATAATCGGAACGCCATGTTCAATACAAATAGCAATGAGACGGTTCATTACACCTTTTTCATAAAAAACAGGTGACGAACCATCCGTGTTAAGAAAGAACTTATCATAACGGTCAATACCTAACTCATGAATTTCATCAATCATTTTCGGTAAATCGGGTCTAATGGATGAGTGACGAAGTGAGACAGAATAACCTTGCATCAATCGATTCATAATCTCTTCCCCAGTCATCGCTTCATGATCACAATCAGCTCCAAGCAATGTCATCTTTGCCAATGTTTTCTCAGAAGCTCCTGGAAAATGTCCTTCAATTTGCTTTCTCATTCTCTTTGCTTCTTGAATCCAATGTAACATTAGGTCATCACCATCAAGTAGCTTTGGCCATCCCGTTAACTCTCCACCTTGCAATACAGCATCATGTTCAAGCCAAGATTTAATATTTGCATGAGAAAACACAGTTTCTTCATTCGGAATTTCAGTTTGCGGATCAAAACGGCACCACCAATACATAGACATCGGTGAATTTCTAAATTCCTTCAACAAGGAAAACGCTTTCTTTTTTTCTAAATGCAAAAATAACATCATATTGTCATTAATAAGCGTAGTGGTTCCCGTTAACGATGCATAATGAGAAAAAGTCTGGGGATTATATAATTGAAATGGATGAACATGAGGTTCAATATATCCTGGGACTAAGAATAAAGATGTACAATCAACTACTTCACAACCATTTATATTCTCAGGCAGTTTAGGACCCACATAGATGATACGATCATCATAGATCCAAATGTTCGCAACTAACCATTTCCGTAACGTTTGATTTAAGTATGTTGCATTTTTTAATAATATTTGCGGTGACCTTTTGCCATCTAATATGGCGATATGCTCACGCAGTTGTTTATTCTTCCACCTATAGCGCTGCTCTAGCATGAACATCCCTCCAAGATTTTGTTTTATTATAATAGCGCTCTAGCTTTTATTACAGTTTTGTATCTATGTTAACATATTTGGTTAATTTTACACAGTAATGTTTCACAACTTTCAGTTAACATTTTGTGAAAGGAGCTTTCAATCATGTTGAAATATAAACCAAACATCTCTACTATGAATGCATTATTGCGAATAACATGTGGATTAACCATGTTGTCTTGGCTTACTGCAAAAATGGTAAGAAGACCTTGGAAAGAATCTTATATCATTTGGGTAATCATCGCAAGCATGAAGGTTGCAGAAGGTATTGTACGCTATTGTCCAATGACCTCTCTCTTTAATAAAGGGCAGAATATGGTTCAAGAAATGATGGACGATATGGATACCATGGACTTCACTATGTTCCAAGATGAATCCTCTACAAATACAGACTCAAACCCTAGTTAATTCACCTATCTTACTTCCGTTTCTTTTAGTAGCGGAAGTTTTTTTATCCCGTTCTAACTTGCGCTAAGACTCCCACTCCAAAACGAAAGTAAAAGCGAAGACATTTAAGTGGGAGATTAAGCACCAGTATAAACCCGATTGGTTCAACTAATAATCGGTGTTGGATGGACGAACACCCTCACCGATTAAAGTTTCACTTTATTATAATAAAAATGGATGTCTAAAAGCCATGCTTAGTTAGACATCCACTTTACGTTACTTCACCGAAACTTTAATAACTCTATGTCCAATATCGCTTCGATAAAATAGGGCATCGCACGACACTTTCTTGATTTCTTCGTATACTTTTTGTTTAGCATCTTCAAGTGTTGCACCTTTTGCAGATAAGAACAATACACGTCCACCATTCGTTACTGTGTTACCTTGCTCATCAAGTGCTGTACCAGAATGATATACATGCACATCTCGGTCGATTGTATCCAATCCAGTAATTACATCGCCTTTGTTATAATCTTCTGGATAGCCTTTTGCTGCTAGAACTACACCTAGTACAGCATCATCAGACCACTCAAGTTCAAAGTCTTGCCCTGCACGAACAGCATCTAGTACATCTACTAAATCTGAATTTAAGCGTGGCAGAATCACTTGCGTTTCTGGATCACCAAAACGAGCATTAAATTCAATCACTTTAAGGCCTTTTGCTGTCAGCATTAATCCCGCATAAAGAATTCCGGAAAACGTACGACCTTCACTTATCATCGCTTGTGCTGTTGGATGAACGATTGTTTCCAATGTTTCTGCAATCACTGCATCTGAGATTTGTGGTACAGGAGAATAAGCACCCATACCACCTGTATTAGGACCTTGATCGCCATCGAATGCACGCTTGTGATCTTGAGCGATGACCATTGGATACACTTTATCACCATTTACAAATGAAAGAAGAGAAAACTCTTCACCTTCTAGATACTCTTCAATTACAACACTTGCTGATGCTGTACCGAATTTCGCATGTAACATCATCTCTGATAAAGCTTCAATTGCTTCCTCATTAGTCATCGCCACGACAACGCCTTTACCAGCAGCTAAACCATTCGCTTTAATAACAATCGGCGCCCCCATTTTCTCTACATAGGTTTTCGCTTCTTCAAACGATGTAAATGTTTCATAAGCGGCTGTTGGGATCTCATATTTCTTCATTAAATCTTTGGCAAAACTTTTGCTTCCTTCGATTTCAGCTGCATTTTGATGAGGGCCAAATGCCTTTAAACCAGCTGCTTCTAGCTTATCAACAAGACCTTCTAATAAAGGTACTTCTGGACCAACAAATGTCCACTCGACATTATTCTCTTTAGCGAATGCAATCAGTTGCTCCTGCTCATTTTCAGCAATCGAAACAAGGGTAGCAACATCTTGCATACCTGGATTACCTGGTGCTACAAACACTTTAGAAACGTGCTTACTTTCCGAGAATTTACGAGCAATCGCATGCTCACGTCCACCACGACCAACAACTAAAACGTTCATTCCATGCCAACCTCCATTTTAATGTTTAAAATGTCTAACTCCCGTAAATACCATTGCAATACCTGCTTCATCAGCAGCTTTAATCGAATCTTCATCACGGATGCTACCACCTGTTTGAATAATTGCTGTAATACCAGATTTCGCTGCTACTTCAACCGTATCACTCATCGGGAAGAATGCATCAGAAGCGAGTCCTGCACCTTTTGCTTTTTCTCCAGCTTGCTCAAGAGCAATTTTTGCTGAGCCTACTCGATTCATTTGACCGGCACCAACACCTAAAGTCATTTGACAATTGGATACAACAATAGCATTTGATTTCACATGCTTAACAACTTTCCATCCCAACTTCAGCGCTTCCCACTCTTCGTCTGTAGGTTGACGTTTAGTTGGAATTGTAATGTTCGCATTCTCTAAAGAATATATATCTGCATCTTGTACTAATAAGCCGCCTTCCACTGATGTAAGTACTTTTTCCGCTACATTGTCTTCGCTGAAAGGAATTGTTAAGAGACGAAGATTCTTCTTGCTTGTTAACACGTCCAATGCTTCTTGAGAGAAGCTTGGTGCGATGATGATTTCTAAGAAAATCCCATGTAACTTTTGCGCTGTTTCAACATCTACTTCACCATTTAAAGCAATGATTCCACCGAAAATAGAAGTTGAATCTGCTTCATATGCTTTTGAGAATGCTTCAAATATTGTTTTACCTGTACCAACACCACAAGGGTTGTTATGCTTAACCGCTACTGCTGCAGGGCCTTCAAATTCTTTAACAATTTGTAGAGCAGCATTTGCATCATTAATGTTGTTGTATGAAAGTTCTTTTCCATGTAATTGTGTTGCATTAGCAATTGAGAATGTAGAACCTAGAGGTTTTTTATAAAATGCTGCTTGTTGATGTGGGTTTTCCCCATAGCGTAAGCTTTGTTGTAAATCGTATGTGTACGTAACGCTTTCTGGTTGTTTCTCTCCTACTAACTCAGTCATATATTGAGAAATGACGCTATCATAAGCTGCTGTATGACGGAATACTTTTGCTGCTAACGTACGACGAGTTGCAAATGTTGTTTTGCCTTCTGCTCTGTACTCAAGCATTACTGTTTCATAATCAGCTGGGTCTACTACCACTGTTACATACTCATGGTTTTTCGCAGCTGAACGTAACATTGTTGGTCCACCGATATCAATATTTTCAATTGCATCTTCAACCGTCACATCTTCTTTAGCAATTGTTTGTTGGAACGGATAAAGATTTACACATACTAATTCAATTGGTTGAATGCTATGTGCCTCGATTTGCTGTTTATGATCTGGGTCATCATGTCTAGCAAGCAAGCCACCATGTACATTAGGATGTAATGTTTTTACACGTCCATCTAAAATTTCAGGGAAGTTTGTAACATCGCTAATTCCGATTACTTCTACGCCTGCTTCTTGTAATGCTTTGCTTGTTCCACCTGTAGAAATAATTTCAAACCCAACTTCTTTTAACTGTTTCGTAAACTCTACGATTCCTGTTTTATCGGATACACTAATTAACGCTCTTTTTGTCATGATCAAATGTCTCCCTTTCTATTTAGAAAAAACGTACTAACCATGGTTTGTAAAAGTAACACAATTCATCGAAACCTCATTTCACATGCATTGCATGACTTTTGTTTAACCGTGATACTTGTCTTGTACTTAATCTACTTAATTACCGATCTATGCTAAAATCTTGCGCAACACATCAGGATATAACCAATGTTCTGTATCTTGAATACGCGTCTGTAACGTTTCTCTCGTGTCGCCTTCCATAATATCAACAGCTTGTTGAGCAATGATGGGTCCTGTATCCATACCTTCATCTACATAGTGAATCGTGACACCAGTAATCTTCACCCCAGCATTGAATGCTTGTCCAATCGCATCTTTACCAGGAAAGGCTGGAAGAAGAGATGGATGAATATTAATGATTTTTTGTGAGTATGCACCAAGAAGCTTTTCTCCAATAAGACGCATATAGCCCGCTAATATAATGAATTCTACATCTCGTTCACGCAGTTCGTGTAAGATTTCTGTTTCAAATGCCACTTTACTTTCGTAGTCTCTTGCTCTAAAGATAAATGTAGGGATATCCTCTTTCTTAGCTCTTTCAACGGCAAAAGCACCAGGTTGATCGCATACTACTAAAGCCACTTCAGCTTGTAATGTACCTTGTTTGATATAATCAACAATGCTTTGTAAGTTACTTCCACTGCCTGAAGCAAAAATCGCAATTTTTTTCATGGCCTTATTTCCCCCAGTGTACGCCTTGTTCTGAAACAACTTTACCGATTTCATAAGCCTTTTCACCAAGTTGTTCAAAATGAGCTACCGCGGCTTGAGCTTCTTCCGCTGGAACAACTACAACCATGCCAATTCCCATGTTGAAGATGTTATACATTTCATCTTCAACTAAATTGCCTTCTCTTTGTAACAATTGGAAAATTGGATGTACTGGCCAAGCACCTTTATTGATTTCAACACCTAATCCTTCTGGTAGCATTCTTGGAATGTTTTCAATAAAACCTCCACCTGTAATATGTGCCATACCTTTTACATTGAATTGTTTTATAGCTGAAAGTAATGACTTTACATAGATTCTTGTTGGCTTTAATAATTCTTCACCAATTTTGCAACCTAATGTTTCGTCATACTCATGCAAATCTTTCCCTGCGTCTTGTAATAACACTTTACGCACTAACGAATAGCCATTACTGTGAATACCACTTGAGGCTAGCCCAATTAAAACATCACCTGAAGCAATATTTTCGCCTGTAATTAAGTTCTTCTTCTCACATGCACCTACTGCAAATCCAGCCAAATCATATTCTTCCTCATCATACATACCAGGCATTTCAGCCGTTTCTCCACCAATTAAAGCAGCGCCTGCTTGTTCACATCCTGTTGCCACACCTTTTACAATCGATTCGATTTTATCTGGATGTGCCTTACCACAAGCAATATAGTCTAAGAAATATAACGGTTCAGCACCTTGTACCACAATATCATTTACACACATCGCTACCGCATCTATTCCGATTGTATCGTGTTGATCCATCATGAAAGCTAGCATCAGCTTCGTACCAACTCCGTCCGTTCCTGATACGAGAACTGGCTCTTCTAATCCAAGTGTAGATAGGTCGAACATTCCACCGAAACCGCCTAAACCACTCAATACACCTGGACGCATTGTTTTTTGTACATGTTTCTTCATCTTGCTCACGGCTTCATAACCAGCTTCTATGTCTACACCAGCTTGTTTGTATGCATTTTCCATTAGTCGAACCTCCATTTATAACGGGATAAAGCAGCATAATACATGCTGCTTTATTTTATTCCGAATTTTCAATCATCACTTTAACAAGTCGTCTTATGCGATTCAGCTTCTATCTCTTCATAAATCTCTGTTGGATAATCACCATTAAAGCACGCTAAACAACAGCCTTTTATTCCATCTCCCAACGGACTACTAATCGCTTCAACCATTCCTTTCTCACTTAAGAAAGTTAATGAATCTGCTTCAATCAATTCGCGAATTTCTTCAATTGAATTATTAGCAGCGATTAATTCTTCACGTATTGACGTATCGATTCCATAGAAGCATGGATTTTTAATCGGCGGTGAGCTGATAACAACGTGCACTTCTTTCGCTCCTGCTTCTTTCAACAATCTCACAATTCGTCGGCTTGTCGTTCCACGAACAATTGAATCATCTACCATGATGACACGCTTTCCTTCAACAACCTTACGAACAGGCGATAACTTCATCTTCACACCTTGCTCACGCAATGATTGAGAAGGCTGAATGAAGGTACGTCCAACATAGCGGTTTTTAACTAATCCCATTTCATATGGAATACCCGCTGCTTCTGCGTAACCAATTGCTGCTGAAATGCTTGAATCTGGAACACCTGTTACCACATCTGCATCTATTAATGCTTCCATCGCTAATTTTTTCCCCATGTTTTTGCGTGCTGAATGCACATTTATGCCGTCAATATCACTATCCGGACGAGAAAAATATACATATTCCATCGCACACATTGCATGATTATTAGATGAAGTAAAGCGTTCGGCTTTCACACCTTGATCACTAATAATCAACATCTCGCCTGGCTCTATATCTCGAATGAAAGTAGCTCCCACAATATCAATTGCACACGTCTCAGATGCTACAACATATCCATTGCCTAACTTAGCGAGTGAAAGTGGACGCAGCCCATATGGATCACGAGCTACAATCATTTCTTTTTCACCCATAACAAGGAAAGCATATGCCCCTTTGACAAGACTCAATGCATTCTTAACACGATCTTTTAAACTTATGAGACCAGAACGTCTAATTAAATGAGCTACTACTTCCGTATCTGAAGTGGTTTGAAAAATACTCCCCTGTGCCTCAAGCTGTGCCTTCAATTGAGTAGCATTCACTAAATTGCCGTTATGTGCAAGACCCATACTTTCGTTTTGAAAGTGGAAGAGAAGGGGTTGAACATTCTCAATCCCGCCCCCACCAGCTGTTGCATAGCGAACATGCCCAATCGAACCTATACCATGAACATCTTTCATCTTCTCTTGTGAAAGTACTTCAGTCACTAAACCTTCGCCCTTCACACCGATTAACTTCTCGCCATCTGTCAGCACCATTCCAGCTCCTTCTTGGCCACGGTGTTGCAGACTGTGCAATCCATAATAAGTGATTTGAGCCGCATCTGCATGCCCCCAAACACCTATAACACCACACTCTTCGTTTAGACCTTTTATTTCAGCAAGCATGGTATTGCTCCTTTCCAAGCCGATTGTAGATCTTTCACTTGCTCTTGAAGAACTGTTTCATTGTTTTCGTTAATAATAACTAGTGAATCAGATTTTGTTACTTCACCGATGTGAATGGAATCTTCTACAAGTTGCTCAAACTGCGCTTGCTGACCTTGAGGTACAGATACTAGAAAACGAGATTGTGTTTCACTAAATAGCGCAGCGACAATATCACCTTTCACCGTTACATTCGCACCTAATTCTTGGTGACCGAACAATGATTCAGCAAGTGCAACCGCAAGTCCCCCTTCTGCAAGATCATGTGCAGAAGCAACTACACCCGCACGAATTGCAGCTAGAAGTTGTTGTTGACGCTTTTCTTCTATTTGTAAATCAATAGAAGGCGCTGGTCCAAAGATTTTGCCATTTAACATTTTTTGAAGCTCTGTTCCGCCCCATTCTGGCTTCGTTTCACCAATTACATAAATCGCATCGCCTTCATTTTTGAAGTTTTGCGTTGTAATATGCGCTAAGTCTGTTACGAGACCAACCATACCGATAACTGGTGTTGGGTAAACAGCTTCACCATTTGTTTCGTTATACAATGAAACGTTACCGCCGATAACAGGAGTTGATAATTCACGACAAGCTTCGCTCATACCATCTGCCGCTTTTTCAATTTGCCAGAAAATTTCCGGTTTCTCTGGATTACCAAAGTTCAAGCAGTCAGTAATGGCAAGAGGCTCTGCACCCGAACACACGATGTTACGTGCTGCTTCGGCAACGGCGATTTTTCCGCCTGTTACTGGGTCTAAGTAGATGTATCTTGAATTACAATCCGTTGTCATTGCTAAAGCTTTATTTGTTTCACGAATACGTACAATTGCTGCATCTGAACCAGGTGCTACTACTGTATTTGTTCGTACCATATAGTCATATTGATCATAAACCCACTCTTTACTAGCAATCGTTGCTTGTGAAAGAAGTTTGGATAATGTTTCACCATAGTTTTCGATAACTGGTGTTTCAAGCGTTATACCTTGATATTCACTAAAATAAGCTGGTTCTAAAGAAGGCTTATTATAAACTGGCGCATCTTCTGCTAATGCATCAACTGGTACATCTGCTACTGCTTCACCTTTATGAAGAAGACGAAGTTGCTTATCATCTGTTACACGACCAATTGCAACAGCTTCTAAATCATATTTAGAGAAAAGATCAACGATTTCTTGTTCGCGTCCCTTCTTTACAACAATTAACATTCTTTCTTGTGATTCAGAAAGCATCATTTCATAAGCTGTCATGCCCGTTTCACGTTGTGGCACTAAGTCTAGATTCATTTCGATACCTGAGCCTGCTTTACTTGCCATCTCTGCTGATGAACTTGTAAGACCCGCTGCTCCCATATCTTGAATACCAACTAGGGCATCGCTATGGATTAATTCAAGACAAGCTTCAAGTAATAATTTCTCCATAAACGGATCGCCTACTTGAACCGCTGGACGATTATCTCCAGATGTTTCTGTTAGCTCTTCCGAAGCAAATGTTGCACCGTGAATACCATCACGACCTGTTTTTGCTCCAACATACATCACTGTATTACCAACGCCGTGCGCTTGACCTTTTTTAATATCTTCGTGGTTAATTAAACCAACGCACATGGCATTTACAAGTGGGTTGCCTTCATAGCAGTCCTCGAATTGGATTTCACCACCGACTGTAGGAATACCAATACAGTTACCGTAACCTGCAATACCAGCAACTACTTCTTTAAATAAATACTTCGTACGTGGTGTATTTAGCTCACCAAAACGTAAAGAGTTTAGTAGAGCAATAGGACGTGCCCCCATAGAGAAAACATCACGAATAATACCGCCGACACCTGTCGCAGCACCTTGATATGGTTCAATTGCTGATGGATGATTATGCGATTCAATCTTGAACACTACTGCTTGATTATCACCGATATCAACAATCCCAGCTCCTTCTCCAGGACCTTGAAGCACTTTCTCTCCTGTAATAGGGAATTTCTTTAATACTGGTTTAGAATTTTTGTACGAGCAATGTTCTGACCACATAACAGAGAACAGACCGATCTCTGTATAATTCGGAAGACGTCCTAGAATTTTAGTTACCATTTCGAATTCTTCAGGAGAAAGTCCCATTTCCGCATAAATTTTATCTGATTGAATTTGTTCTGGACTTGGCTCAAGCAGTAACGACATGTGATTCCCTCCAATGTTTAACTATAGATTGAAATAACTTTAATCCGTCCGCACTTCCTAGCAATGAATCTACCGCACGCTCAGGGTGTGGCATCATTCCTAGTACATTACCTTTTTCATTCGTAATGCCAGCGATATCTGCTACACTACCATTTGGATTTGTCCCCGCATATGTGAAAGCAATTTGGCCATTATCTTTCAATTGTTGTAGTGTCGCTTCATCACAATAAAAGTTTCCTTCACCATGTGCGATTGGAATTGTAATAATCTCTTTATTGCCGTAAGCATTTGTGAACATAGTATTATTGTTTTCTACTTGTAATTCAACATTACGGCACATGAAATGCAAGCTTTCATTACGTCTCATTGCACCTGGTAAAAGACCTGCTTCTTGAAGAATCTGAAATCCATTGCATACACCTAACACAGGTTTACCCTCATGAGCAGCTTTAATTACTTGCTCCATTACATTAGAAAAACGAGCGATTGCACCACAGCGAAGGTAATCACCATAAGAGAAACCACCTGGTAATAAAATTCCGTCATACTGAGATAAATCCGTTTCAGTATGCCAAATGTAATCGACTTCCTCACCTAACTCATCTTTAATCGCGTGATACATATCTACGTCACAGTTGGACCCAGGAAACACGATGACTGCAAATTTCACTGCGCGACAACCTCCTCAACATCATAGCGATAGTCTTCGATTACCGTATTAACTAATAACTTTTCACATACTTCTTTCACAACTTCATTTACATCACGGTCGCTTTTCTCGATTGTTAACTCCATATATTTTCCGATACGAACATCTTGCACTTCAGAATATGAAAGGCTATTCAATGAATGTTGAACGGCTGTTCCTTGTGGATCTAATACACTTTCTCGTAATGTTACATAAACTTTTACCTTATACATGTTGAGCTCCTCCAAGTCTAGTTAAAATCTTTTCATAAGCATCAGTAATATTTCCTAAGTCACGGCGGAAGACGTCTTTATCCAGCTTTTCACCTGTAGTTGCATCCCATAGACGGCATGTATCTGGCGAAATTTCATCCGCTAACAAAATTTCACCATCAGCTGTTTTACCAAATTCAAGCTTGTAATCTATTAATCTAATGTTAATTGTTGCAAAGAACTCTTTTAAAATATCATTTACTTGTAATGCTTTTTCTGTAATTTCTTTAATCTCTTCTGGTGTTGCAATTTCTAATAATGAAATATGGGCTTCTGTAATTAGTGGATCCCCTAGATCATCATTTTTATAATATAACTCTACGATAGGATATCTTAATCCAATACCTTCTTCTATTCCTAAACGCTTTGATAGGCTACCTGCTGCTACATTACGAACAACCACTTCTAATGGAATGATGTTTACTTTCTTCGCTAAATGCTCACGATCTGAAAGCTTCTCAATAAAGTGAGAAGGAATTCCCTTTTCTTGAAGTTTTACAAATAAAAGACTTGTAATCTCATTATTTAAAACACCTTTACCTTGAATATCTTCTTTCTTCTCGCCATTAAAAGCTGTAGCTTGGTCTGTATATTCTAACCAAACCACATTTTCATCATTTGTTGCATACACTCTTTTCGCTTTTCCTTGATATAGTAACGCTTGTTTTTCCATGTCGTAGCCCCTCCAAATTAGGAATAGTGGGAATTATGAAACTTTACAAATCCCTCATATTTGTTATTTGTCGATAGTACTCATCAAAATATTACGTATATTCAAATTCTTCCGAAAACAAAATATAAAGTGAAACATTAATCTGTGGGTGTTTCGTCCATCCCCCAACGATTATTAGTTGAAGCAATCGGGTTCTTACTGGCGCCTTACCTGCCATTTTAACGTATTCGACTTTACTTTCGTTTTGAAGCGGGAGTCTTAGCGTCAGTTAGAACGGAATAAATGTTAAACCTCTTTAGGAGAACATCCGGAAGTGAACAACTCACTTCCGAGATGTTTATCTAATTGTTCTTACAATCCTACACGTTCAAAAATAACGTCAACGTTTTTCAAGTGATAGTTATAATCGAAGCAGTCTGCAATTTCTTCTGGTGAAAGAAGACTAGTGATTTTATCATCACTTTCAATTAATGTACGGAATTGTACTTGCTCATCCCAAGCTTGCATCGCTCTAGGTTGAACTGTATCATACGCTTCTTCACGTGCAAGACCTTTATCAATTAACGCAAGTAGAACGCGTTGTGAGTAGATTAAACCTAATGTGCGATCCATATTACGTTTCATGTTATCTGGGAACACCGTTAAGTTTTTCACGATATTACCAAAACGATTCAGCATGTAATTCAATGCGATTGTAGCATCTGGAAGAATAACACGCTCAGCTGAAGAGTGTGAAATATCTCTTTCATGCCATAATGGTACATTTTCATAAGCAGTCATCATGTATCCACGAATAACACGAGCAAGCCCCGTCATATTTTCAGAACCGATTGGGTTGCGTTTATGCGGCATTGCAGAAGAACCTTTTTGACCTTTAGCGAAAGCTTCTTCCACTTCACGTGTTTCACTCTTCTGCAAACCACGAATTTCAACTGCGAACTTCTCAATAGAAGTAGCAATTAATGCAATCGTGCTCATGTAGTGCGCATGGCGATCACGTTGTAACGTTTGCGTTGAAATCGGAGCAGGCTTTGTTCCAAGTTTTTCACAAACATATTTCTCTACAAAAGGATCGATGTTTGCATATGTACCAACTGCTCCAGAGATTTTTCCGTACTCAACACTTTCTCTTCCCGCTTTAAAACGTTCTAAATTACGTTGCATTTCTGCATACCATAGTGCTAATTTTAAACCAAATGTTGTCGGCTCAGCATGCACACCATGTGTACGTCCCATCATAACAGTGTATTTATGTTCTAATGCTTTGTTTTTTAAAATTTCAACAAAGCGCTCTAAATCCGCTTGTAGAATATCATTTGCTTGCTTTAACAAATATGAGTTTGCTGTATCAACAACATCAGTAGAAGTTAAACCATAATGTACCCATTTACGCTCTTCACCAAGTGTTTCAGATACCGCACGTGTAAATGCCACTACATCATGGCGAGTTTCTAATTCAATTTCAAGGATACGATCAATATTGAAAGATGCATTCTCACGAAGAAGCTTTACATCTTCCTTTGGAATTACTCCTAGTTCTGACCAAGCCTCGCAAGCTAAAATTTCAACTTCTAGCCATGCATTAAAGCGATTCTCTTCCGTCCAAATCGCACCCATTTCTGGTCGTGTGTAACGTTCAATCATGTTCAAATTCCTCCAATTTTTCGTATCTACTTCATTACCATATATTGCTTCGTTCTGCTTCATTTAACGCTTCAATTACTGATTTACGTAAAATATTCACATGCCCCATCTTCCGCTTAACCTTTGCTTCTGATTTGCCGTACAAATGAATTTTCCAATTATATAATTCAGGAATTTTCTTCAATAATGATTCCATATGTTCACCAAGAATATTCACCATTACCACTGGCTTTAACAAAGTAGTATCTGCAAGCTTCCAATTGCAAACTGCTCGAATATGCTGTTCAAACTGGGATGTTTCACAGGCTTCCATCGTATAGTGACCTGAATTATGCGGTCTCGGTGCCAATTCATTAATGTAAATTTTCTCTTCTTCTGTTATGAACATTTCAACCGCTAATGTTCCTACAAGTTTCATAGAGTTTGCAATGAGCAGCGCTTTTTCAATTGTTGCATCCTCTGTTCGCTTGGAGATTCGAGCTGGTACAATTGATTGATATAATATATTTTCGCGATGTATGTTTTCAGCCACAGGAAACACTTTCGTTTCACCATCCAAATTGCGCGTCACAATAACAGAGATTTCTTTCACGAATGGTACCCATGCTTCTAAAACGCAATCGCCATGATTCAAAATTTCTGTTGCTTGCTCGATGTCTTCCTTATTTCTAAGAACTAGCTGCCCTTTACCATCGTATCCACCTGTTGCTGTTTTTAATACACTTGGATATCCGATAATGTCTACTTGCTCATATAGATCAGCTACGTTTTGAATCACCGCATAAGGGGCAACTTCAACCCCGGCTTCCGTAATTGCTGCTTTTTCAATGATTCGATTTTGACTAATTTTCAACAATTCCGAACCTTGGGGTATATAAGCATGCTGCTTTAACCACTCAAGTGCTTCACCATTAATATTTTCAAATTCAAATGTAATAACATCGCTTACGTTAGCAAGTTCCTGCAGTGCTTGTAAATCATTATATTGCGCTGTAATCTCTATATCCGCCACTTGACCACACGGACAATTTGGTGTTGGATCTAAGACAGCAATATTAAATCCGGATGCTTTCGCTGCCAAAGCCATCATTCTACCTAATTGACCGCCACCAATAATTCCAATAGTTTGACCGGGTAAAATAACTCTATTTAAGTTGTTCACTGCTCTCTAACACCTTTTCTCTAGTCTCATTTCGCATTTCTTCTAATTTACCTGCTAAGGACTCGTCAAATGCGGATAAAATTTGTGTTGCTAGCAATCCAGCGTTAGTTGCTCCCGCTTTTCCAATCGCTACAGTCGCAACCGGTACACCACCTGGCATTTGCACAATGGAAAGAAGTGAATCTAAACCATTTAAAGCTCTAGATTGCACAGGAACACCAATGACAGGTAAAGTCGTCTTCGCTGCTACCATTCCTGGTAAATGCGCAGCTCCTCCTGCACCTGCAATAATGACCTTAATTCCTTTCTCTCTCGCACTTTCTGCATATTCAAACATTAAATCAGGTGTTCGATGCGCCGAAACGACCTGCTTCTCATATGGTATTTCAAATTTATCTAATTCTTCGCACGCGTATTTCATCGTATCCCAGTCCGAAATACTCCCCATAATAACGCCAACCTGAGGCCTCATCATTTCCCCTCCTATTTGAAATGCCGTCACCGGTGAATGGCTAGACATCGTAAAAAGCTGAAACGGCTTGGTCAGCCTCGAGAGGCTAGCCGTTGAAGCTAGATTGATTTGAAATGCAGACATGCAGAAGACAGACCTCACAGAAAATCCATCTCTGAAAAGGAACAGCTTATGCATAATATCGAGCTAAACATGAACAAATAACTTGCTTTTTTTATAAAAACATTCAACTAATTTTATACCCTGTTTTACACATAAAAAAACCGAATAGTCTACTTCCACAAGAGAAAGTAAACTATTCGGGAACTGTTTTTATCCCAAAAGCTTCTACAAGAAGAAGAGACAACGCACCCTAAATAGCCTGTACTTTCTCTCATAGTCCGATCATTTACGGTAATCAGGTAGAAACTTATGGGCCATATTCCCAAGATTATATGAGAGTTACTGTTATTCTAGATTCATATTAACAATCAACCGTATTTACTGTCAACCAATAATCGAACAATAATAACATAACTTATTTAATCGTTCGCTTTTTACTATATTTTTTGGCCATCAAACACAATTTTTCTTCCTTCAGGTTCATAAATAGTTTCACCGTTCTTAATAACCTCTTTAAATACCGGCTTTTCAATTCGCCTAACTGGCATATAACCTTCTAGCTTCATGCGCTCTAAACACATATCAATCGTTTCATTTTCTTTCACTTCAAATTTCTTCTTTGCAGTCATACAGTACCGCTTCCTCCATTTTCATGTAAAAATTTTCTTCGTTCATAAGATACTAGATAGTGTATCCAATCTAGCCAATTAGAACAAGCAAAAAAAAGACCAACTTTAACAGCTCGGTCTTTTGATTTATATATTTACCTATATCTTCAATTCATATATTCTCTACATAAAATAACCGTATCGTTCTCTAACGATTGCTTGACATCAATAATCCGTTGATTCGATGATCCTCTAAATAAAAGTTCATGCGACTTCTGCGCTTCTACAAAACGACCATCAACTAAAACATCAATCTGTCGAAGCAACAACAGACGATCTTCATAGTGTGGATTACAATCGTTCATTAGTTCTTCCCATCGATATCCTGTATACATCCAAAGATCGAATCCACAGTTCTTAGCTTCAATAGCAATCGGTAGTAATGCTTTAGCTTGTAAAATCGGATCACCACCAGAAAAGGTTATACCTCGTTGTAACTTAGAAGAACGAATCTGCTCAATGATTTCTTCACAAGATAGTTCAAAGCCATCATCTAATGGATGTGTCTGCGGATTGTGACATCCTTCACATTTATGTGGACAACCTTGTGTCCATAAAACCATTCGTAAACCTGGTCCATCTACAATACTATCGACCGTAAGCGGCGCAGCAACTCGTACCTTCATCTTGTATGCTCCTTAACCATTACGTATGTTTCACACGATCCATTACTTCCGCTTTTTTCGCATTATTAAATCGCTCTACCGTTCCAACTAAATAACCTGTAATACGTCTAATTCTATCAAACTTCGTATCGCTTCCTTTTTCACTGCGACCGCATGCCGGACATGTATCACCTTCAATAACGCCTGAATAACCGCAGATTGGATCACGATCAACGGGATGATTAATGCTACCGTAACCAATTCCTAGTTCCTTCATGGCCCGAATAATACTTTCAAACGCTTCTAAGTTATGTGAAGGGTTACCATCTAATTCAATATACGTAATATGCCCTGCATTCGTCAGTGCATGATACGGTGCCTCTGTTTTGATTTTATCAAAGGCATTCATTTTATAATAAACAGGAACATGGAAAGAATTTGTGTAATACTCGCGATCTGTGATACCCGCAATAGTGCCGAACTTCTCTCGATCAATAGCTGTAAAACGCCCAGACAGCCCTTCTGCTGGGGTTGCAATTAATGAGAAGTTCAAACCATATTGAACAGCCGCTTCGTCCATTCTCTTGCGCATATGGCGAATGATTTGCAATCCTAACTCTTGTGATTCTGCACTTTCACCATGATGCTTGCCTGTCAAGGCAACTAAACACTCTGCTAAGCCAATAAAACCAACAGTTAATGTCCCTTGCTTAATGACTTCCGATAATTGATCGTCCCAATCTAAATTCTCAGAGCCTTGCCAAATATGTTGCCCCATAAGGAACGGGAAGTTCTTCACACATTTGCTACCCTGTACATCCATTCTCTCAAGCAATTGGTCAATCACTAAATCTATTTTCTCATCTAGCTCGTTAAAGAATGCTTTCCTATTACTTTCATGAGCATATACGAGTCCATGTTTAATTCCTAGACGCGGTAAATTAATTGTTGTAAACGAAAGATTCCCTCGCCCACTTACAATCTCTGAGCCACAGGTATTACCTAAGACACGCGTACGACAGCCCATATAAGTGGCTTCTGTTTCCGGCTTTCCTTCAACATAATACGCTGCATTAAATGGTGCATCCAAAAAACTAAAGTTAGGGAAAAGACGTTTAGCAGATACTCGACAAGCTAACTGGAATAAATCATAGTTCGGATCCTCTGGATTTAAGCTAATCCCTTCTTTTACCTTGAAAATTAAAATAGGAAAAATCGGTGTCTCACCATTGCCCAGTCCGCTTTCTAATGAAAGTAATAAATTCTTTGAAATCATCCTTCCTTCAGCTGACGTGTCTGTTCCAAAGTTCACACTTGAAAAAGGGACTTGAGCTCCCGCACGTGAATGCATTGTATTTAAGTTATGAATAAAAGCTTCCATCGCTTGATACGTTTTTTGATCTGTTTCTAGTTGTGCTTCTTTATATGAGAAGTTTTGAATTTTTTCAACGAGCTGTTCATCTATATGAAATTGATTCATGAATAGCTTTTTCTCTATACTCTTATATGCATCCGTTAAAGATAATTGCAGCTGAGTACCACTTAAATCCTCAGCTTCCCGTACTAATTCTTTTAACCCTTCTACCTCCTCTGGATTATCCAAAAACTGTATTGCCTTCCGTAAGTGATTTACATACGACTTCTTAAATGTTTTCTTTACACCATCTGCTAGACCATAATCAAAGAAAGGAATACTTTGACCACCATGTTGATCATTCTGATTGCTTTGAATGGCAATAGCAGCTAATGCCGCATAACTAGTAATGTCGTTAGGCTCACGCAAGAACCCATGGCCCGTTGAGAATCCACCTTTAAAAAGTTTTTTCACATCGATTTGACAGCAAGTTAATGTACCCATATTTAGAAAATCCATATCATGTATGTGAATTTCACCACAATCATGCGCATATGCATACTCAGGCTTTAATATATTCGCCTTACAAAATTCTTTTGAAACCGTACTCCCATATTGAAGCATCGTGCCCATCGCAGTATTTCCGTCAATATTAGCATTCTCACGTTTTATATCAGCCGCATCGGCATCTAAAAATGTAATTTCTTTAATTGATTTCATTAATCTACTCTTCGAATCACGGATTCTACTACGTTCACCACGATATAAAATATATTGCTCACTCGATTTCACATGACCGCTCTTAATTAAAGTTCTTACTACTACATCTTGTATATCCTCAACACTAGGAATACTACCTACAAATCGTTCATCCAAAATTGTAATAACTTCATCTGCTAACTTCATTGAAGTCTGGTGATTCGCTTGTTTTCCCTCTCTAGTAGCTACTTGCTCTGCAGCTAAATAAATAGCATTCGTGATTTTTTCTTTATTAAATGGTCTTATTCTACCGTCTCTCTTACACACTTGATCAATCATTACAATCCCCCATCAAGCTATATATTGATTACAGAAATAAACATAGCACAATATATAGTTTAAATATCAAAAAAAATCCCCTCTAACTTAAGTTAAAGGGCACATCCGTCTATTAATTTAAATCTATCAAAATACAAATTTATCGTCAATGTCAGTTAAAATAAATACTAGTATTGTAAAATAATCTTATTAAAAAGTTCACTTTTTATCCATTTACTCATAACTTTTCATTTAGTTAAATGAGTATTCGTGAAATATCAGTTACTCAATTTTTCATAGCTTTCTAAAAATCCTGCAAGCTTAACGCGATCTAAAGATCAATAGAGCATGAAAGAAAGACAAAACATACCATTCAAATGTTTTGATAATGTCGGTTTTCGCATAAATAAAAAAAGGTATCCTCAAATTGATAAACAATCTGAGGATACCTTTTTTCCTTACATGTTTTCCTGTACTGGTTTCTTCCAGAAACCAACAAGTAGTGCTGTAACAACTGAACCGATTATTAATGATACAAAGTACATAAATGGGTTTTCTACTGCCCAGATTACAAAGATTCCTCCATGAGGAGCTTGTAATGTACATCCGAAGAATAATGCAAGTCCCCCTGCTACAGCGGAACCAATAACAGAACTTACAATTACACGAACTGGATCTGCCGCTGCGAATGGAATTGCGCCTTCAGTGATGAAAGATATACCCATAATATAGTTTGTTTTACCAGCTTCTTTTTCAGCTTTTGTAAATTTATTCTTAAAGAAAGTTGTCGCTAAAGCTAAACCAAGTGGTGGAACCATACCGCCAATCATAACTGCTGCCTGCGGTGCAAAGTTACCTGCATCAATCATCGCAATACCGAATGTGAAGGCTGCTTTATTAATTGGACCACCCATATCAACCGCCATCATACCGCCTAAGATTATACCCAGAAATACAATGTTAGTTCCTGATAAACCGTTCAACCATTCTGTTAATCCATCCATTATTAACTTCACAGGTGGATTAACTACAAACATCATAATAAGACCAGTAATAAGAATACCTAAGAATGGATATATTAATACTGGTTTAAGACCTTCTAAAGATTGTGGTAAACCAGCGAATATCTTCTTCAATCCAATAACGATATAACCTGCTAAGAAACCAGCGATCAAGCCACCAAGGAAACCAGCTCCACCTGAAGCTGCTAACATACCACCAACCATACCAGGAGCAAAACCTGGACGATCCGCTATACCCATAGCAATAAAACCGGCTAGAACAGGTACTAATAATGCGAAGGCATTACCGCCACCAATTGTACTTAATGCTTCTGCAATCGTACCTTCTGCTTTAAATCCACCAATTAAGAATGATAAAGCAATTAATAAACCACCACCAACAACGAATGGTAACATATTCGATACACCATTCATTAATGGTTTGTAGAAATATGAATTTCCACCTTTAGATGATTCATCTTTCGAACTAGATTGGCCACTTGCTTTATAAATTGGCGCATCTTGATTGACCGCTCTATTCAATAGCTCTTCTGTTTTACGAATTCCAGCAGCTACAGGAACTTCAATCACATGCTTACCATCAAAACGATCCATTTCCACTTTTTTATCTGCTGCGACGATGATTGTTGTTGCTTTCGCAATTTCTTCATCAGTAAGCTTATTCTTAACGCCTGTTGATCCATTAGTTTCTACTTTAAAAGGGACGCCCATTTCTTTCGCCTTAGCTTTTAAAGCATCTGCTGCCATATACGTATGAGCAATTCCCGTTGGGCATGCTGTAGCGGCAAGAATTAGCTTTTCATCTTCTTTCGTTTCAACAACAGTTTCTTCTGCACCGTCTGCTTCCGATTCTTTACGATCGATGATAGAAATAACCTCATCAGGTGAAGAAGCTCCTAATAACTCTTTACGGAATGTTTCATCCATTAATAGTGAAGATAGACGTGATAATGTTTCTAAATGCTCATTATTCGCTCCTGCACTAGCAGCAATCATGAATAATAGATTAGCTGGTTGACCATCTAATGATTCGTAATCTACACCTTCAGCAGACTTTGCAAAGCAAATCGCTGGGATTTTAACCGCTTCCGTCTTCGCATGCGGAATAGCGATACCTTCACCAATTCCTGTTGTACTTTGTGACTCTCTCTTTAAAATTGCTTGTTTAAAAGTTTCTAAATCATTTAAACGTCCAGCTTCATGTAATTTCGCCGACATTTCATCTATTGCTGCATCTTTCGATTTAGCAGCTAAATCAATAATGACTGTATCTTTTTTCAATAAGTCTGTAATTCGCATGATATATCATCCCTCGCTGCATTATAGTTTCGTTATTTCCACTTGATCCAATAAAGACTCGATTTTTTCTTTTGAAGCTAAGTCACGGCTAAATGCTGTCGCACTTCCAGTAGCAACTGCATATTTGAAAGCCTTCACAAAATCATTTTCTTTCGTGTATGTTCCAATAAACCCAGCTACAAGTGAATCCCCAGCTCCAACTGAATTCAACACTTTTCCCTTAGGAACTGTTGCGGTATAAGTTGCTTCTTTAGTGAATAGTAAAGCTCCAGCCCCTGCCATTGAAACGATGACATTCTCTGCACCCATTTCAATAACTTTACGACCATAAGGAATTACTTCTTCTACCGTCTCAATCTGTACTTCAAATAAATCGCTCAATTCATGATGATTTGGTTTAACTAGAAACGGTTTTTCTTTCAATACTTCTGCTAATATCTTCCCACCAGCATCTACTATTACTTTTATTCCTCGCTCACTATATTTAGCCGTTAAATCTGAATATAGTGTCCTTGGTAGTGACGGAGGAATACTTCCTGCTAAAATGAGTACATCTCCCTCTTCAAGCTTCTCTAGCTTTGAATATAACGTTTGAATATTATCTTCTGTTAATGAAGGACCTTGTCCATTAATCTCTGTCTCTTGTCCGGTTTTCAATTTAATATTGATTCGAGAATCATCGGTAACGTTTACAAAATCATGAACAATGCCTTCAGCTTCTAAAGAGTCTTGAATAAACTTGCCTGTAAAACCACCGACAAAACCTAATGCTTTAGTTGAAATGCCGATATTCGTTAAAACACGAGACACGTTTATACCTTTTCCACCAGGAAACTTACTTTCACGATCAATAACATTTAAGGCATCTAACTGAAATTGATCGACTTCAACGATATAATCGATAGAAGGATTTAGTGTTACTGTATAAATCATGATGTCACAACCTTCAAGTTTGTTTTCGCTTCAAAATCTTTTCGAAGCGTAGGATCTAAATTAGATGTAATAATGACAGCTTCCTCAACATCAGCAACTTTCGCAAAGAAGGTCTCCTTAAATTTCGTTCTATCAGCTAACACATACGATGTTTCAGAAAGACTTATTGCTACTTTTTTAAGAGCTGCCTCTTCAGGATCAGGTGTCGTAAAGCCACTTTGGACAGTCACACCGTTCATGCCAAGAAAACTTTTATCAAATCTATATTGTTTTAAATTGTCTATAGCTACTGATCCTACAATAGCATTTGTATTACTTTTAATTTTTCCACCTATTATATATGTCGGGATATTTGCCGTAGTTAATGCTTCAACATGCATTAAACCATTTGTAACAATAACAATCTTCTTGTTTGCTAGAAATGGCACCATCTCTGCAACAGTACTTCCCGCATCAAGATATATACAATCTCCATCATGAATGCAACTTGCAGCTAATTCTGCAATGGCTTTTTTATCATGACGGTTTTTGGCTGATTTATCTTTCATATTCGGCTCATCAACTTTAGAATATGGAAGCGTTGCTCCGCCATGGATTCTTCTTAACAACCCTTGTCCCTCCAAAAGAGCTAGGTCCCTTCGAACCGTTGATTCAGAGGAATCTGTCTTATATACCAAGGTTTGCAGGTCTACAACACCATGTTCAGAAAGTAATTCAAGAATAATATGGTGACGTTCTGTAGTTAACATACTGTCACTTCCTTTGTTAAGAATATCAATAGTATAAAATAAAATCACGTCACATTCAATCAATATCGACCAAAAGCAATCAAATCGTCACAAAAAATAAACCGCCTACTTATTGTGGCGGTTTTTAATAACATTTATTTTTTTAAAAAAGTTTACACGTGAGATACAATCAGTTCCATACTACCAATAAGTTTATATTCACCAAAATTATATGGAAGTAAGAAATGTGCACCTTTTTCTAATACATGTTCACCATCACTACAAACAAGCTTTCCATCTCCATCAATCACGCTACATAATAAAAATGGATATGACTGCTTAAATGAAGCTTCTCCATGTATCTCATACTTGTCCACTGAAAAATATTCATTTGCAACAAAATGAGTCACTTTCGCTTTCTCAATTTGTTCCGTTTCAAATGCTAATTCTTCATTAACAAACGGTACTGTAATAACATCTTTCGATTTTTCTAAATGTAATTCTCGTGTATTTCCTTTATCGTCTTTTCGATCGTAATCATATAATCGATAAGTAGTATCTGAATTCTGTTGCGTCTCAAGTACTAATGTACCTTTACAAAGCGCATGTACAGTTCCACTAGGTACATAGAAGAAATCACCCTTTTGAATCTTTACAATACGAAGTAATTTGTCCCATTCTCCATTATCAATCATATTTTCAAGTTTTTCTTTTGATTGAGCATTATGACCAAAAATCAGTTCAGCATCTTCATCACAATCAATAATGTACCAACATTCCGTTTTGCCAAGTTCACCATTTTCATTCTTATTTGCATATTCATCATTTGGATGAACTTGAACAGATAAATCATCATTCGCATCTAATATCTTAGTAAGTAGAGGAAAAGTATCACCTTCTATATTACCAAATAATTCACGATGCTCTTTCCATAAATCTGCTAAGGATAGCCCTCTAAAAGGTCCATTCTTTACAACACTTGGTCCATTTGGATGAGCAGAAAAAGCCCAACACTCACCTGTTTTATCTGACGGAATGTTATAACCAAAAGACGTTAATCTTGTTCCTCCCCAAATTCTTTCTTGAAATATTGGCTCAAAAAACAATGGTTTCACGATCAATCCAACTCCTTCATACTAATGTTCTTTTTTCATATCTGAATCAACTATATAATAAAAGCAATGGAGGCCTATCCTCCATTATAATGGTGATAAGGCCTCAGTTGCTTTATTCAATATTTTCTAATAGTTGATAGGCTTCCTCTTTAGTTTGAGCAGATAATAATTGTTCTCTAAACCCGTCATCCATTAGCTGTCTAGAAAGCATTTGAAGTATCTTCAAGTGTTCATTACCTGCACTTCTTTCAGGAACAGCAATCATGAAAATTAACTTGGCATCTGTTCCATCAAGGCTTTTCCAATCCACGCCATCTTTTTTAATACCAAATACGACACGAGGCTTTTTCACGGCTTGTGATTTACCATGAGGAATAGCGATGTTCATACCAATTCCTGTTGAGCTTTCCTTTTCACGATTAAGGATTGCTTCTTTAAATGCTGCTTTAGAATCAAGAGCACCAACAACGTTTAATTTTTCAATCATTTCATCAATAATTTCTTCTTGAGTCGTACCTTTTAAATCTGTATCAATTAATTCATAACTAGTGATATCTGTTAATTTATTAATACTTTGCACTTCTTCTGCTTGTTGCACTTGTTTTTCTTTTGGTTCTGTCATTGTTTCTTGAACCTTTGGCGTTTCAGCTTGCTCCACATCTTTCTTTAAAAGAGTAACCATAATAGCAGTTACGATAGAACCAGCAATAACAGCTACGAAGAACATTAATACATTATCTACTGCACCAAGTACCGCAACAATTGGTCCACCATGTGCAACTCGATCTCCTACATGGGAAAGCATCGCAATAACTGAACCAGTCATAGAACCAACCACAATACTAGGGATAACGCGAAGTGGATCTTGGGCAGCAAATGGTATTGCTCCTTCTGTAATACCAAATAACCCCATTGTAAATGCTGCTTTACCCGCTTCTCTATCTTGTGCTGCAAATTTACGTTTACTTACGAATGTAGCAAGACCTAATCCAATTGGAGGGATACAGATTGCAACAGCAATAGGTCCCATAATTTCATAGTTTCCTTCTACAATCATTGCTGAACCGAACATAAATGCTACTTTATTGAATGGTCCACCCATATCGACAGCAATCATTGCTCCTAAAATCATTGCCAAGAAAATAGAACTTGTACCTTGCATACCCGCTAACCAATCCGTTAACATTTCAAAAACTTGAGAAATAGGTGCTCCAATAAATAGAATAAATGCTAAACCAACTATAAGGGATGCAAATACCGGAATAACGATAATTGGCATAATTGGCTGAATAGCCTTTGGTACTTTAAGCTTTTTAATAGCTAATACGATATAACCAGCAAGGAAACCAGCTACGATACCACCAAGAAATCCTGCTCCTGCTTCACTACCATAGAAACTCCCAGTCGCTGCAATATAACCACCGACCATACCAGGCACTAATCCAGGCTTGTCCGCAATACTAAATGCAATGAAACCAGCTAAGATTGGTACCATGAAGGAGAACGCCGCTCCACCAATATTGTTAATCGTGAACCAAATTGAATCCTCAGGAATCACAATTCCACCCGGAGTATTTTCTCCACCAAGTGCAAGTGAAATAGCTACTAGTAATCCACCCACAACAATGAATGGAACCATATAAGAAACCCCGTTCATTAAATGGCGATAAATAGCATTCACAATACCTGATTTATTAGTTGATTCTGTACTTTCATTAGAATCTACTTCTGATTCTTTATACACAGGTACTTGATTGTCTTCAAATTGTTTAAATAGTTTTTCAGGGTTTCGTATACCTTCCTTAACCCCTACCACCAGTAAGCGCTTACCTTTAAAACGCTCTTTATCTACTTTTCGATCAGCTGCAATGATAATTCCATCAGCTTCACGAATTTCTTGAGCCGTTAATGCATTCTCAACACCAACTCCACCTTGGGTCTCTACTTTCATTTGGATTCCCAATTTGTCAGCTGCCTTCTGAAGGTTTTCAGCGGCCATATATGTGTGAGCAATACCATTTGGACATGAAGTGATTGCTAATAATTTCATATCTCTTTCCTCCTCTATTGCTGTAACAGTTTTAGCTTTTGCTATCTAACTATTACTATACAGGGAGTCTTAAAATATATAGTTTTGATTTTTACCGTAATCTCCGGAAAAAAGCTACTATTTAAAAATTTAATACGCTCTTTCTTAAATAATAGCCGCATTGACTTCATTACATACGATTAAGTGTATGTAAAAAGGTCATCGTATCAGTCTCTTTAATCAGTGATTCAATCAATTCGGGCTGCTCACTTAACCAAGATAACTCCTGAAATAATTGCTTCATTTCATCTTGATTCTCATTTTTGACCGCTAACATAAATACTAAAGATACTTTTTCTAATCCCCATTCAAGCGGCTGCTTTAATGTCGCGATAGCTATAGCCGGCTGCTTAATCAACTTAGGGTTGCCATGTGGAATGGCTATACCAGCGCCAATGGTAGTTGAGGACATTCTTTCTCTCATAACTGCATTTGCAACATACTCTTTTTCAACATAACCCTTCTTATATAGAGCATCAGCTAACTCTTCAATTAGCTTAAAACGATGTTCTGATTCCACTTGTAAAAAAACTAAAAATGGATTTACATACTTCATAAAACTAGACTGCTTAGATTTCTTATTGGAAGGATGATCAAGTTGTTTAATAAAATCCTGCAGTTTCTTTTCCTCTGCTACTGATAATAATGGAGACACTACAATGTAAGGAACTTTCGATACTTTCAAATCAATGGTGGAAATCACCAGTTCAACATGATGACTTGCTAAATATGACTTTAAATCATCTTTGGAAATACAATCTTGAACGTCTATAAATCGAAAGTTTTTTTCAATCTTCGTCCGTAACAATTGAGACATACCAATACCCATATGACATACTACAACAGCCTTTTTCATTTTGCCCTCATTTTTTTCAAATCGTTCGACTGACGCTTGAAAATGAAGAGTAAGATAGGCAGCCTCTTCCTCCGGTATTGTAAATGGAAGTTCCGTACTAGCATCTTCTAAAACAGTCATGATCATATTAAACATATACGGGTACATATTCTTTATCTCGTTTAACATCGGATTAGAAACGACTAATCCATAGTTTAATCGATTTAAAGTGGTATATAAATGAACTTTCAATCCATCAATAAGCACTTGATCCCTAGCATAATCTATTGCGTATAAACCAGACATCCCTTTAATTAAATGATTCAGTAAATTTGTCAGAATCATATTATTTTCAGTAAAATCAATTGTTTCCACTAATTCATCATTTTCTTGATAACGAAACTTACCTCCCAATATATGTAAAGCTAAATATATAATTTCATCTTCCGGAAAATGAACAGCAAATAAAGGTTCTAATTTTTTTAGAAATTCAATCGTCATCTTATGTTCTTTTTTATTACGCACTTGAATCATTGTACTTTCATAAATGGACATTGGTTGATTTAACTTCACTCGTTTAATCATAAATAACGTATGAACAAGCAAGCCTTCAAATGATTCATCTGTAAAGTATAGAGAATAACGCCTCTGCAACGATTTTAACTCTGTTTTTACAATATCAATTTCATGTGATGAAAATTGCTTTTTAATGAAATTATACGATAGGTCCGGATTGTTAACTAGCTCTGAAAGCCTAGCTAATGCTCTCCTTTTATTCCCTTCAACACCTTCAATACTTAAGCCTATCTTCTGTTTTGAAACGAGTGTTAATTCAAACATTTCTAACCATTTTTTTATTAGATCTAGATCTTTTTTAATAACAGCTCTATTTACAAAATACTGTGATGAAAAATCATGAGCAGTTATGGTTTTCGTGCTCATTAAAAGCTGATAAGCTATTTGGAGCTTGCGTTCTTCATCTGAAATATATTCATTATGTTCATTAACTAGATTAAGGATGTTATATAAATTAACTTTCTCATGGTTCTCTATATGGAGATGAACACCCAATCCTGGTTTTCTAACTAATGAAGCATTGGAATTCTCAATAAGGAATTCTTCTATCTTCTTAAAGTCATTACGAATCGTTTTCTCGGAGCATCCAACCTTTTCGGCAAGATCATTGACTAATATATATTGCTGCGACTCTGTTATTAAAATACATAATATATCCCTCTGTCTTGTATTCATAAGTTGTTCCGCCTTCAAATTTTAAATACTATTTTTAATCTCCTACATATAAGAACAATATATCCCTATCAGGAACACATAGTCATTATATACTATAAATCTTATTCTAACCGTTTATAAAAACGGTAAAATAAAATATATGAAATAAGCATCCTTCGATAAACCTTATTTCTTAACTAAAATTAAACAGTGTTTGTTTATTAAGTTCGCCCTAATAAAAAAAGACCAGCTAAAAAGCTGATCTTTAGTAACCTGGCAACGTCCTAC
>NZ_JBALMO010000008.1:0-5944 GCF_036963345.1 Bacillus sp. JJ722 | reverse complement strand
GTCCAAAAAGTCTTTTATGATTTTGAATATTTGTTTAAAAAATTAATAGTCAATTTTGTTTTATCATTGACTATAGTGCTTACTTTAGTAAGCTTTTTATATCTTAAGTTGGATGATGGACTATATCTTTTTCAGTTCTCTTTGATTTCAGTAGTCATTATCGTATTGCTGTTATTTTTGAAAGATTATTTCTTTACTTCAGTATATAGCAAACATAAAAAAATCCACGATAGTTTGACGAAGTTTTCACAAAATACCTGTCAGATTAAAAATAGTGAGGATTTATTCTTTTATGTAACGAAAGAGATTAAGAATGTTCTTGATGTAGCTTATGTAAAGTATGTGAAATATCATTATTCAAGTAATATTTTTTGTGTTTCAGAGCCTATTAATGACCATTTATTATCTCAAGTGCAAAAGAAGTGTCACGATATAGGTATTAATGTAGGTGGATTATTAACCCTTGAAGACGGTTATGCTATTTTAGCGGGGAAAAATGATACTGTGTACGATCTACTTCTTTTATCATTTAAGAGAAACACAACCAAGTTAAATAATGAAGAAATCGAATGGCTAACTACGCTATGTATATATACTAATTTATTATTAGAAAACTTGAAGAAAACGGAAGAATTATTAAGTGAGGTTTATAATGCTTCTGTAAGTAATCATTCAACTACTGTGTCTAGATTATTGATTTTACTTGGGGAAAAAGAGAGAAGCAAACTTGCTCAGGATATTCATGACTCCATTTTGCAAGAGCTAATTTTCTTATATAAAAAACNNGAACAAATTAGTTTTATTAGAGAAACATGTTATGACTTAAATCCACCGTTTTTACAAGAAATAGGTTTAATTGACTCGCTTTCTACATTATTTAATAAATATATTGAGGCTGGCGATTTTGAAATATTTTTTCAAGTAGATAGAGAAGAATATTATTCTAATTTAGATCAAGAAATAGTGACTTCCCTCTATCGAATAGTACAAGAATTGATGGCAAATGCAAAGAAACACTCGAATGCTAAATGTATTTTCATTCGTTTAAGTTTGATTAATGGATGCTTGGCGTTGTTATATGAAGATGATGGGGTTGGATTTAATAGTAGTACGTTGTTAACAAATAAAAAACACTTTGGATTATCAACTATGCAGGAAAGAATAAAAAGTATGAATGGAGAATTAGCCATTAATTCTGCACCTGATCAAGGGACGATAATTAAAGTCATTATTAATATTAATTAAACTGAGGAATGATAATATGATTAGTATACTTTTAGTGGACGATCATGTTTCTGTTGCAGAAGGAACAAAAGCGCTGCTCGAACAAACTAATAAATTCTCTGTTTCTATTTGCTTTTCTCCTAATGAAGTATTGCAAAAAATAAAGACAGAGAAGTATGATTTGTTTTTGTTTGATTTATATATGCCAGAATTAAATGGTATTGAATTATCTAAAATGGTATTTGATAAACTTCCTGAAGCTCGTATTATTATATACACTGGTTATGATATAAACACACATTTTAATTTAATTGTAGAAAGTGGTGTTTCAGGATTTATAAGTAAAACAGCTTCTAACAAACAACTTGTAAGGGCGATTGAATGTGCCATGAATGATGAAGTTATTATACCTTTACAGCTGTTTCGTAGTTTAAGAAAAAGCAAGGGTATTGGTGTTATAGAAAGCAAAGATAAAAAGATTAATGTTAGACTTACTGAGCGCGAACAGGAAATTCTATTGTGTGTTTCAAAAGGATTAACAAATAAAGAAATATCAGAGAAATTAATTGTTAGCCAACGACTAGTAGAATATGATCTTACAAGTATCTTTCAGAAATTGCAGGTTAAATCTAGAACAGAGGCATTAATGAAAGCGGGAAAATATCAATTGTTGGATTTTGTGAATGTAGATTAATTATTGTTGTATAGGTTTGATAAAAAAATCACCGGAACTTCCGGTGATTTTTTTATCCCGTTCTAACTGGAGCTATGACTCTCACTTCAAAGCGAAAGTAAAAGCGAAGAAGGTTTAAGTTGACCAGTAAGACCCGATTGGTTCAACTAATAATCGGAGGGGATGGACGAACACTCTCGCCGATTAAAGTGTCACTTTATATAAAAATACAAAAAAAGACCCCCAAATGGGATGGGAATATCCATTTGGGGGCAAGAGGATTTGGAGAGAGATAAAGCCATTCATTCATCAATCTTGAAAAGCTACTCCATAAGAGGTGGCTTTTCACTGTTTAAAAATTTTACTTGGTGTTTTTCATAAGCTGCAAAACGAAATGAATACCTTTCAATAGTCTTTATATCAACTATTCATTCATTGCCGTTTTGTAGATATGATAAACGACCGTTCAATAAAGTTCAGTTTATTACCCCTCCTATGTAAAATAATATGTATTAGAGAAGATCATGTTGAATGTATGTGTTATCTCCTACTTATAATAATAAATGATTGTAGAAAAATTTCACCGAAAAGATAAAAATAATTACCGAAAGAATAGAGGGGTGTTATTGCGGTATTCCGCAATAATTGGTTAATAAGTCTATTACTCTATTAATTGAGTAGTAGACTTATTATTTTGATATTTGTGGAATATATTCTTTTAAGTTAACTATTTCGAAATAGACATGATTAAGCAAGTAACGTAAGAGGTTATAAGTAAAAAGAAAAACATGATAAAGATACTAATTTAAGCTCGGGGATTCATATTAACCGCTCGTTTTTGATTGTGTATTAATTAATTGGGTCCAAGAGGGTGAGGATTTAAGGGGAAATCGTTACATCCACAAATGAATGAGACTGAAAATCAACAAAGTAAAAAAAATGCTCTTTATCAAAAAAAGAAAAGGTATACGCAATTGAGTCCAGTGATGAGCGGTTTGGTTCTATTTCCGAAAAAATAATCAAAGATGATTGTGAGGAGTAACGGTACATACGGCTACTGTTTTAAAAGTAAGTTGGAGGTTGCGATTAGTAGTTCATGCTTAGTGTACGCAACTATGTATCAAGATGTGATAGCCGTTAATACGGTTTTGATTGTAGATAGTGTCAGTGTAGCATCTTAATAATCAATTTATCAAGGAGATTTATTTGCTTCCTTTACAAATGATGAATAAATAAAATAACTTCATTGATTACAGAAATATATAATATTTTCATTAAATGTAGTGAACTTATCTTATGAATCGGTAATAATAAGCAATCTGAGTAAAAACGAATCTCAGATTGCTTATTTATTTAATCTTTCTTCATTACCGTAGCTTCACCATTAATAACAAGTTCATCATGTTGATTTTTCACAATTGTTTGCAAGCGAATTATTTTCTTTTGATCTTTTTTCTCCATAACTTTTACTTGAGCAGTAACTGTATCGCCAATTTTAACAGGTGCTAAGAAATTTAAATTTTGCGATAAATAAATAGTGTTTATGCCAGGGAGTTTCATACCAATAACAGTAGAGATAAAACCAGCTGTCAAAATACCGTGAGTAATTCGTTCTTTGAAAATTGTTGTTTTGGCAAACTCTTTATCGACATGCAACGGATTGAAATCGCCAGTAATCCCTGCAAAATGATAGATATCTGCTTCGGATACAGTCTTTGAGAAGCTGGCTTCATCACCAATTTTTAGATCCTCGTAGGAAATTCCGTGCATTTTTTTCTCCTTTACTTGCGCTATATTTGTCATCATTTTGCTGGTAGTTCGAAAGACTTTAAAAATTTTTCTTGTGTTTGTTTTAACTGTTCTACTGCATCTTCAAAAGGCTTGAATAATTTCTCTTGTGTTTGCTTAAGTTGCTCGCTAGCATTTTCAAATGGTTTTAAAAAATCAGCACGGTTTTTTTGTTGTTGCTCAAGTGTATTTACAAAAATTGTTTCGAAATTAGAATGTGATTTTGCAAATATTTCCAAAGAAGCTTTAGCAGGGCTGAATGCTAGATTTTGAGAAATTTGACTGATCTCCTCTAGTTTGTTAACCCATTCCGTATAATTTGTTTCACCATAAACATTAGGATTCTTCGCCAATCCTTCTTGAACATTGTTTTTCCATTCTGATGTTAATTTTTTCGAAAAGGCTTCAAGCTCAGAAAGCTGATCACAAGTTGAATCAATCCATTCTTTTTGCTTACCAATCGCTTGAATTGATTGCTCTTCGATACGCTCTAGTGCATCTACATTGTTGCTCCATACGTTAAAAATATTAAATACGTTTGTAGCCTTCGTTTCTTTTGTAACTTTTGACATAGAAATACCTCCAACTTAATTTTTTTAATGATGGTCAGTAATGACCTAGTTATAAAAAGTAAACAAAGTTCCAAAAGGAAAGCAGATTGTTTAGCTTTTAATAAAATGAGACAAAATTAATCTTCATGATGTTCTTTTTTGGATGAAGAACTGTTTGACATAAAGAATGGGTTATACATATTAAAAAATTGATTGAGCATTTTTTGATACTGTCCTAATGAGTTAGCCCAAAAATCTAAATATTGTTCACCCATAGATGTAATGGAATATATACGTTTTGCTGGCCCTTTGGACGAAGTATCCCATTCAGAAGTAACAAGTTCATCTTTCTCAAGCTGCCTTAGAATGCGATATAAATTACCTTGGTCAATTGAATGTAATCCAAATTGGGTTAGTTTTTGCATTAATTCGTATCCATGTGCATTCCAATCTTTTAGTAGTAATAGAAGTACAGGGACTATAAAGTTTTTTGGTGCACCCGTGATATGTTCTTTTTTATTTTTATCTCTTTCGGACTCTTTCTTTGAAACCATCTTCAATCACCTTCTAATAATGTGAATTACCTATATGTGTAATTTACATCTACTAACCATATATGTCAACTTATTCTTTATATAACAATTTATTACAATAAATGATATTTTTCGACAAAAATAATGGAAAAAATGTCTAAATATAAGGGAATTTTTAGTATTTTTTAGGATTTGCAGGTGGGAATATATAGTAATATAAGTTTTGTATACGGAAAAAAATTAAAAATATGTGGGGAGTTGAAGGTCGTTGGCTGAAAAAACAACGATGGATCCATTTTCATTGTGGAAAAGTTTATATGACAAAACAGAGGGGAATTTGAGTGAGGTTATTAATGAAACATTGAAAACAGAAGCATTTTCCGAATGGCTTGGGCAGGTACAAAGTGGATATTTACAATATCAAGAATTGGTTCAGAATTCAACAGATGTATATTTAAAGCAAATCAATATGCCGACTCGTGAGGAGATTTCAAGTATAGCTTCTTTAGTTATCCAAGTTGAAGAGAAAGTAGAAAGTTTAGATCAAAAAATCGACGATGAATTATTGAATAATCCAGTTGCGGCAGAGATTGCTAAACTAAAAACGAGTATCTCGAAATTAGATCGAAAAATGGATCAAATTTTAAAAGTCGTCAAAACCGCGCAACTAGAGCAAGAAAAAGAAGTTGACCCAACCATTACTATTGATCCAAAAAGTGAGCAGAAAAACGATCCAACAAAACCAAACGCTTAATTCATTACAATGTATCTTCATTAAAAAATACATAAGAGGAGCTTACTAATGACTATTATTAATGAAAATCAAGTAAAAGATAATGTAACAGAAGCGAATTTAAAAGGTAAAATTGCGATTGTAACTGGAGGCTCACGCGGTATTGGAGCTACTATTGCGAAAGTATTAGCTGCAAATGGTGCAAGTGTAATGATTAATTACAATACGAGTAAAGATGCTGCTGAATCAGTTATTGGTGAAATAAATCACTATGGTGGTACGGCGATTGCTTGTAAAGCAAATGTAGGAAATTTAGAAGAGGCTCAACATTTAATAGACGAAACAAAAGATCGATTTGGTAGAGTTGATATACTAGTTAACAACGCTGGAATTACAAGAGATCGTACATTTCGTAAGCTTAGTGCAGATGAATGGTATGAAG
>NZ_JBALMO010000007.1:0-86204 GCF_036963345.1 Bacillus sp. JJ722 | reverse complement strand
TACGGAGCAAAACGGCCGCTTCCACTTTTCTTTAGTTCTATTCTTTCGTGTACAAGCATACATTTTGGATAGCATGTACCGGAGGTGTTAATAGTGCGTGTTTCGAATGTGACAGTGCGAAAACGATTGCTTATTTTTTTTCTTATTGGTTTATTAGTATTTATATTGATTGATTTGCGGCTTGGTTATGTACAGTTGTATTTAGGCAATAAGCTAACTGGGAAAGCGAAAGATTCATGGAGTCGAGATATTCCTTTTGAGCCCAAAAGGGGTGAGATTATCGATCGAAATGGTGTAGCACTTGCGACCAATTTAAGTGCACCCACTGTATATGTTGTTCCGAGACAGGTTGAGGATGCAGGTGAAACAGCGGCGAAGCTAGCGAATGCTTTGGATATGAAGGTTGATCAAGTATATAAGGAAATTACAAAAAGTGAAGTGTATGTGCGTCTATCGAAGGGGAGAAAGATTTCTCATGAAAAAGCAAAAGGAATAAAAGCATTGGATTTAAAAGGTGTCTTCATTGCAGAAGATTCCATCCGATACTATCCATTTGGAAAATATTTATCACATGTATTAGGATTTACAGGTATCGATAATCAAGGGTTAATGGGAGTCGAGTTAACCTATGATGAGGAGTTAAGTGGAGAAAAAGGACATGTTCGCTTCTATTCAGATGCAAAGGGTAAGCGGATGGAGAATATGGTTGATGATTATAAGGAGCCAACTAATGGTAAGAACCTGCAATTAACGATTGATAGCAAAGTACAGACAATTATGGAGCGAGAAATGGATATTGCAGAAGCAACCTACAATCCAGATGGTATTGTTGGTATAGCAATGAATCCAAACAATGGTGAAATACTTGCAATGTCAAGTAGGCCTACTTTTAATCCTTCAAAGTATCAAGAAGTCAATCCGGAAGTTTATAATCGTAACCTCCCGGTATGGAGTTCATATGAACCTGGTTCTACGTTCAAAATTATTACTTTAGCTGCGGCACTAGAAGAAAAGAAAGTAAATTTACAACATGAAAGTTTTTATGACCAAGGTTATACGAAAGTGGCAGGAGCTAAACTTCGTTGTTGGAAAGCGGGAGGGCATGGACATCAATCGTTTCTAGAAGTTGTTCAAAACTCATGTAACCCTGGTTTTGTAGAGTTGGGAAATCGTCTTGGTAAAGAAAAGTTGTTTTCTTATATAAAAAACTTTGGCTTTGGAACAAGAACAGGTATTGATTTAGCAGGTGAGGCGACAGGTATTTTATTTGATTTAAAGCGTGTTGGACCTGTTGAACAAGCGACAACAGCATTCGGTCAAGGTGTGTCTGTAACACCGATTCAACAAGTAGCAGCAGTATCAGCTGCAGTTAATGGAGGTACCTTATATACACCTTATGTTGCTAAGCAATTAATAGACCCAGTTAGTGGTGAGGTGACAATGCGCAAAAATGCCCAAGCAAAGCGCCGAGTGATTTCGGAGGAAACATCTAAACAGGTTAGAGTAGCTTTAGAATCAGTTGTAGCGCTTGGATCTGGTCATAAAGCGTATATTGAAGGTTATCGTGTGGGTGGTAAAACAGGAACAGCGCAAAAAGTACAAAATGGCCAATATATTAAAAATAATCATATCGTTTCATTTATCGGCTTCGCCCCAGCAGATGATCCACAAATTGTTGTATATATTGCGGTTGATAATCCGAAAGGAACTGTTCAATTTGGAGGTACTGTAGCGGCACCGATTGTTGGTAATATTATGAAAGATGCGTTGATTGCATTAGATGTAAAGCCACGTAAAGGCGGTTTAGACAAGAAAAAAGATATAAATGATCCTGTCATGGTAGAAATACCTAATGTTGTAGGAATGACTAACCAAGAGTTAGCTACACAATTATCGACCTTAAAGTTGGATATATCAGGATCAGGGAAAAAAGTTGTTAAACAAGCTCCAGAAGCAGGTGTGAAAGTTAAAGAAGGATCTACTATTAGAATATATTTAGGTGATTAAGTAGTATGTTTCATTATTGATTTATGAAATAGTTAATTTTATATGAGTGCACAGCATCTTAAAGAAAGCGACTGATTATTCAGTCGCTTTCTTTAGAAACATAAGAATGATATTTCGAAAAATGTATATTGTTAATAATATATGATATTCACATAGAAAACTTTTTAATTTTACGGTATGATAAACTATGTTTGAAATAAAGATTGAGGAGATTGAAGGAATGAAATTACATACACTACTTTCATCTTTACCTTCGTATAAAGGTGATAACAGTCAGAATCCAACTATTACTTCAATAGAAAATGATACTCGCAAAGTAAAGCAAGGAAGCTTATTTATTTGTGTTAAAGGTTATACAGTAGATGGACATGATTTAGCGCCAAACGCAGTGGAGAATGGTGCAGTAGCTGTAGTTGCTGAACGTGACTTAAATCTTTCAGTGCCTGTTATTGTTGTGAAAAGCACAACTCGAGCAATGGCTGTATTAGCTGATACTTTCTATAAACATCCAACTCAGAATTTATCTTTAATAGGTATTACAGGTACAAATGGAAAAACAACTATAAGTCACTTAATAGAGAAGCTATTACATGATGATCAGAAGAAAACAGGTTTAATTGGCACTATGTATACTAAGATTGGTGATGAGATTCAAGAAACGAAGAATACAACGCCAGATAGTGTGACATTACAAAAAATATTCCATGAGATGGTGGAAAACGGTGTCGATACAGCAGTTATGGAAGTTTCATCACATGCGTTGGAGCTTGGTAGAGTACATCGTTGTGATTATGATATTGCTGTATTTTCTAATTTAACGCAAGATCATCTAGACTTCCATAAAACAATGGAAGCATACAAACATGCAAAATCTTTACTTTTCTCTCAACTTGGGAATGCCTTTGATGAGAATAAACGTAAATATGCGGTTATTAATAAAGATGATGCTGCTGCAAATGATTTTATTAGAGCAACAGCGGCTCATGTTGTTTCGTATGGTATTGATCAAGATGCAGACGTTATGGCAAAAGATATTATCATTACGTCAGCAGGAACTAAGTTTACGATTGAAACAGTAAATGAAGCGTTACCTATTCAATTGCAGCTTATCGGTAAATTTAGCGTGTATAACGTTCTTGCAGCAACTTCTGTAGGTTTATGTCTAGGAATGAGCTTGCAACAAATAATTACCTCTCTAGAAGGCGTTTCCGGCGTATCAGGACGTTTTGAATTAGTAAATGCCGGTCAGGACTTCACGGTAATAGTTGATTATGCTCATACGCCAGATAGTTTAGAGAATGTTCTTGAGACGGTGAATGAGTTTGCAAAAGGAAAAACATATGTTGTCGTTGGCTGCGGAGGAGATCGTGATCGTACAAAACGTCCTATCATGGCAAAAATAGCATGTGAACTGGCTAAGCAACCTATTCTTACATCAGATAATCCACGTACTGAAGATCCAGAAGCAATTCTAAAGGATATGGTAGAAGGTGCTACAGGAGAACTATATAAAGTGATTGTCGACCGTAAAGAAGCGATTAATTGGGCGATACGCCAGGCTAAAACAAATGATGTAATATTAATTGCCGGTAAAGGGCATGAAACGTATCAAGAAGTGAATGGTATTAGAAGTCATTTTGATGATCGTGAAGTAGCTCATGATGCTATTAAAGAAGTTATGGGAAAATAATTTCATTTTCGATTTAAAAAACAATATATTTATGAGTGTGAAAGAATGGTTTAGAATCAAATTGATGCTGACAGTTTTAATGATATAAATTTTTTGCATTAAAGGTATAAGCAATACATTATTATGTGAATCGTTTTACGCACTGAGAAGGGAAGTCAAAGAATAATGATGGAGCAAGTAATTTTTTTCACAATACTAACAGGATTTTTAATAACAGTACTATTATCTCCTGTTTTTATTCCTTTTCTTAGACGTTTGAAATTTGGTCAAAGTATACGTGAAGAGGGGCCACAATCGCATCAAAAGAAAACAGGGACACCTACGATGGGTGGAATTGTTATCCTGTTATCTATCACTGTTACAACGCTTGTAATGGTAGGTAAATATTCTGAAGCATCAACAAATATCTTTCTGTTATTATTTGTTACATTAGGTTTTGGTGTACTTGGATTTTTAGATGATTTTATTAAAGTAGTAATGAAGCGTAATCTTGGATTAACTTCATTGCAAAAACTAATTGGTCAAATTGTGATCGCCGTAATTTTTTATTTAGTTTATAAAGGTACAGCTGGCTTCACTCCAGAAATTGCTATTCCAGGAACAGACATTGCACTTAATGTTGGCTGGTTTTATGTTGTGATTATTATATTCTGGCAAGTAGGATTTTCGAATGCGGTTAACTTAACTGATGGGTTAGATGGTTTAGTTTCAGGTACGGCTGCTATAGCATTCGGAGCGTTTGCTGTTCTTGCATGGAATAACGGGCAATATGATGTTGCAATCTTCTCTGTTGCGATTGTAGGAGCATTACTAGGATTTCTTGTGTTCAATGCACACCCTGCTAAAGTTTTTATGGGAGATACAGGTTCATTAGCTTTAGGTGGAGCGTTAGCAACTGTTGCTTTATTAACGAGTTTCGAGTTACTTCTTGTTATAATAGGAGGAGTATTCGTTATTGAAACACTTTCTGTTATTCTGCAAGTCGCAAGCTTTAAAACAACTGGTAAGAGAATCTTTAAAATGAGTCCTCTTCATCATCATTATGAGCTTAGCGGTTGGTCTGAATGGAGAGTAGTTGTAACGTTTTGGTCAGTCGGTTTATTACTTGCCGTACTGGGAATTTATTTAGAGGTGTGGTTATAGATGAAAACTCCAGAAATATATTTGCGAAAGAAAGTTCTTGTACTAGGACTTGCGAAGAGTGGTGTTACCGCAGCGCAACTACTTCATAATCTAGGAGCCTTTGTTACAGTTAATGATAAAAAGCCATTATCAGAAAACCCTGAAGCAAAAAACCTATTAGAGCAAGGAATAAAGGTTATTTGTGGGGAGCATCCACTTGAGCTTCTAGAAGAAGGCTTTCAAGTCATTGTAAAGAATCCAGGCATTCCTTATAGCAATCCTTTAATTAAAGGAGCAATACAAAAAGGAATTCCTGTTTTAACAGAAGTAGAGCTTGCTTACCAAATTAGCGATGCACCAATTATCGGCATTACAGGTACAAATGGAAAAACAACAACGACGACATTAATTCATGAAGTATTACAAGCAGCAGGAAAAAAACCTCTTATTGCTGGTAATATTGGTACGGTAGCGTCTGGAGTTGCGATTGAAGCAAAGCCTGACAATACAATTGTAATGGAGCTATCATCATTTCAATTAATGGGTACACATTTATTTAAGCCGGAAATTGCGCTTATCACAAATCTATATGAAGCTCATATTGATTATCATGGTGATTTCGATGCTTATTGTGAAGCGAAAAGTAATATTACGAAGCAGCAAACTAAAGAAGATTATTTAGTATTTAATGCAGATCAAGAAAAGGTAGTGGAGATTGCAAAACAATCATCAGCAACTATGGTTCCATTTTCTTCAACGCAAATCGTGGAAGACGGTGCATACGTTGCTGATGATTGGGTTATGTTTAGAGGAGAGAAAGTAATTGCGTTATCTGAAATTGTTCTACCTGGACTGCATAACTTAGAAAATATTTTAGCAACAGTGGCTGTATGTAAGTTAAAAGGTACAGACAATGAAGCAATTTATGAAGTATTAACGACATTCCAAGGTGTTAAGCATCGATTACAATTCGTAAAGAACGTGAATGGTCGTCGCTTCTATAACGATTCAAAAGCAACGAATATTTTAGCGGCTACAAAGGCGCTTATGTCTTTCAACGAGCCAACTATTTATCTTGCTGGTGGATTAGATCGTGGGAATGAATTTGATGAATTAATTCCAGCGATGAAAAATGTCAAAGCAGTTATTACATTTGGACAAACTGCACCAAAAATTGAAAGAGTAGCCAAGGAAGCAGGTATATCGACTATTGTACGTGTCGATACTGTAAAAGAGGCTGTTCCAGTAGCTTATGAGCATTCGATGGAAGGGGATACGATTCTACTGTCACCTGCTTGTGCAAGCTGGGATCAATTTAAAACTTTTGAAGTTCGAGGAGACATTTTTGTAGAAGCTGTGCATAAGCTTAAATAAGAGCTTGTACATGGTGATGACAGGTACTTATTGTAGACAAAGATTACGAATGTAATGGTTTACGAGATGTACATACTTTACTTGAATGAATTTACTAGAGGGCTTTAACAGCTAGAGTAGTGCCATACAAGATTTCAGTCTTCTGTATGGATACTCTAGGTGAGAAAGCCCTTTTTTAGACCACAGAAAGTGAACTGTCACTTCAAAGATTTTTTCTGCTTAGGAACTGGTTCAGGCTCTAATATGATCGTCAGAGGTGTAGTAATGTGCACACAAAAAAAAGCCATCCAGATTTCGTATTAATCATAGTCACCTTAGCATTACTATCCATAGGTTTAATTATGGTTTACAGCGCAAGTGCAATTTGGGCGGCGTACAAGTTCGATGGCGATTCATTTTATTTCGCTAAGCGTCAACTTCTCTTTGCAGGAGTTGGAGTATGTGCAATGTTTTTTATCATGAATATTGACTATTGGACTTGGCGTACATGGGCAAAAGTTTTAATTATTATTTGCTTTGCGCTATTAGTGGCGGTGCTTGTTCCAGGAATCGGCATGGAGAGAAATGGATCGAGAAGCTGGATTGGTGTAGGTGCGTTCTCTATTCAGCCTTCGGAGTTTATGAAACTGGCAATGATTGCTTTCTTAGCGAAATTTTTATCTGAGAGGCAAAAATACATAACCACCATTAAGAAAGGCTTAGGGCCATCATTAGGATTCGTATTTCTTGCTTTCGGTATGATTATGCTCCAGCCTGATTTAGGTACAGGTACGGTAATGGTTGGAACATGTATTGTTATGATCTTTGTTGCGGGGGCTAGAATTTCTCATTTTGCTTGGTTAGGAATAATAGGTGCTGCTGGCTTCATAGCTCTCGTATTGTCGGCTCCTTATCGTATTAAAAGGATTACTTCTTTCCTCGATCCATGGGAAGATCCGCTTGGCTCGGGTTTTCAAATGATTCAATCGCTATTAGCTATCGGACCAGGTGGATTGTTCGGGTTAGGTTTGGGACAAAGTAGACAGAAGTTCTTTTACCTGCCTGAGCCGCAAACTGATTTTATTTTTGCGATACTTTCTGAAGAACTTGGATTTATTGGAGGTAGTTTTGTCATTTTGTTATTTGCTCTATTATTATGGAGAGGTATACGAATTGCTTTAGGTGCTCCGGATTTATATGGGAGTTTTCTAGCTGTAGGTATAATAAGCATGGTGGCCATTCAGGTAATGATAAATATTGGAGTTGTAACAGGATTGATTCCTGTTACAGGAATTACACTTCCTTTTCTAAGCTATGGTGGATCATCGTTAACTTTAATGTTAATGGCTATTGGGGTGTTATTAAATATAAGTCGACATTCCCGTTTTTAATTAGAAGTGGAAGTTCCGGACTGGTTCCTCCGACTGAGTTATGAAGCAACATGATGAGTGGATAAAGTCGATTGGATATTGACTATTTAGGAAGGATAATGAAATCCATTAGAGGTTGCTTGCTTGAGACGGAAATAAGCCTCTTGTAAATGCTTAACCTTAAGAAACCTTGCTAACCAAGTAGGGTTTCTTTTCTTTTTGTAGAATACATATTTCATGAAGAAAAATCGCGACTTATGTACTATTGTTATTACGACCCCTAGCCTTCTAATGCTGTTTATTATGTAGTAGAATGGGGTATATGCATCAAGCATGGTGTATAGGGTGAATTATTATATTGTTAGATTACGTATGAGGTGAATTTATGAAGATTGTAATAAGTGGTGGTGGAACAGGGGGACATATATATCCAGCACTTGCTTTAATCAGAGAAATACAGAAAAAACATAAAGATTGTTCTTTTTTATACATTGGAACTGAAAAAGGACTAGAAAGTCAGCTCGTACCTAGAGAGAATATTCCTTTTAAATCGATACATATTACAGGATTTAGAAGAAAGCTTTCTTTTGAAAATGTGAAAACAGTTATTCGTTTTGTGAAGGGTGTATCAGATAGTAAGAAGATGCTTAAAGAATTCGGAGCAGATGTTGTCATTGGTACAGGTGGTTATGTGTGTGGACCAGTAGTATATGCAGCTGCCAAATTAGGAATTCCTACAATCATTCATGAACAAAATAGTGTACCTGGATTAACTAATAAATTCTTAAGTCGTTATTCTACGAAAATTGCAGTTTGTTTTGATGAAGCAAAAGCATTCTTTCCAGCTGAGAAAACGGTACTAACTGGGAATCCGAGAGCTTCTGAAGTGCTTGCTTATTCTGGTAGAAAAGGCTTAGAGACAGTTGGATTAGATCCGAAGAAGCCAGCAGTATTAGTAGTTGGAGGAAGTAGAGGAGCTCGACCAATTAACGAAGCAATTCTTAAGGTAATGTCTCAGTTAGGTGAAAAACCGTACCAATTATTATATGTAACGGGTGACGTACACTTTGAGAAGGTACAGGCAGAGATGAAGTTAATAGGAAATCCTGTAAATGTAGTAGTGAAACCTTTTGTTCATAATATGCCTGAAGTTTTAGCAGGTGTTGATTTAGTAGTAGCTCGTTCAGGAGCTACGACTTTAGCAGAATTAACAGCTCTTGGAGTACCAAGTATATTAATTCCAAGTCCATATGTAACAAATAATCATCAAGAGAAGAATGCAGACTCGTTAGTCGATAAAGGAGCCGCAACAAAAATTCTTGAAAAAGAGTTAACAGGTTCTAAATTAATTTCTATGATTGATGAAATTCTACTTTCTAAAGATGAGTTGCAAAAGATGAAAGAGGCAGCTAAAGGTCTTGGTGTACCCGATGCAAGTGAACGAGTACATCGCTTAATGGAAGAAATAGTGGCAAAGAAAAAATAAGAAAAACTCGTCTTACCAATCATATATGCGAATGATAGAAGCAGGTGACGATATGTTATGTAACATGTTTCACAATAATAATCCTGTATATATTTGATTGGTAAGATGCCATGTTTTTCTAAAAGTGGAAATACACTACTTCATTTAACAAGTGTAAGTAGTAGCTCGATTGACTTGAGAGGTGAGTGTAGTGGAGAAAGGAAAAATAGTATCATTAGAAGATCGAATACCAAAGTTAAAGCAGCGTAGAAGAAGAAAAGCCAATCGAAGAGCCATTTTTCTTTTGTCTGTTTTCTTCATTCTGCTCATACTCGTTTTATATTTACTCTCACCTTTGAGCGACGTAAAACAAATTAAAATCTCCGGTAATCGCTATCTAACTAGTGAAGCTATTATATCTTCAAGTGGTATTACTAGTTCGACTAGTGTTTGGAAATTGGACAAAAAAGGTATTGTAAAACGCCTTGAGCAGTTACCGGAAGTAAAATCGGCTAGTGTTCAATTAGTGTTACCTAATTCTGTTGAGATTAAAGTAGAAGAATATGACCGCCTTGCCTATCTTGTTCAAGGATCAGATTTTCATCCGATTCTTTCAAGTGGAGAAGTGATTGCGCCTTTGAAAGATGGCCATATACCGGTTCATGCTCCTTTATTAATTGGATTTAAAAAAGGGAAGGAATTAGAATCGATTGTTGAAGCGTTGGATAAACTACCAGAAGAAATCACAAATGCGATTTCTGAGATCCATTATGATCCAAGCGATACAGATGAATATCGTGTCCGATTATATATGAATGATGGATACGAGGTGATCGCAACATCTCGTACATTAGCGGACAAGCTTATTCATTATCCATCGATTATTAGTCAACTTGGACCGAATGATAAGGGTGTTATTGATTTAGAAGTAGGATCTGTGTTTATACCGTATCAATCGTCAGCTTCCAAAAAATCTGATCAAGAAAAAGGAGGTCAAGATAAGAAAGATGAAGCTGAAAGGTAAACGTGTTATTCTTTCGCTTGTCTTCTTAGTTCTAGGTTTTATGATTGCCTTTTCCTATAATCTGACGAGTAAGAAAGAGAAACAGGAAAGTTTAAATGAGAATTGGAATACTGAGTACCAACTTCGAGAGCAATACATAGAGCAAGAGGAACAAAATCGTAAGTTACAGCAGCAAGTTATAAATACTCAAGAGAAAATAGCTAATATGGAAACAAATTTAGCTCAAGAAGAACAAACACTTGCTGATCTTGCCGAAGAAGCAGAGAAATATCGAATGTTTCTAGGGAAAATAAAAGTGCAAGGTGCTGGGGTTGAAGTAACATTATCAGATGGAGAGTACGATGCAGCTAAGTACAACATAAATGAATATATCGTTCATGAACATCATGTATTTAATGTTATTAATGAACTTTATATTTCTGGAGCAGAGGCTGTTGCTGTTAACGGACAAAGATTGAAGCACGATTCTTATATCGTTTGTAATGGTCCTGTAATTACTGTTGATGGCGAGCAACACCCTGCTCCTTTTGTCATTACAGCAATTGGAACGCCTGATGTGTTAGAGGCCGCATTGATGTTGACAGGGGGAATAAGAGATCAATTGGTCAATGACAATGTTGTTTTTGCTCTCGAAAAGAAGGACAAGATTACTATGAATCCAATTATGGGCAGCTAAGTTAGTTGTGAAAGTTTGGTGTTGATTATGAAATGGAACAATCGGATAGGCTTTATACTCGTATCAACAATCATAGGTTTTATGTTAGCTGTCCAATTTAAATCGATTCAAGAGCCTGAAAGAAGAGATACGCGGGATACATGGGAGCTTAAATCAGATTTACTGTATGAACAAAAGCGTCAAGCACAATTACTGAGGGATATTACTGAATTAGAAACTCAACTTGCTAGTTATGAAACAGAGTTAAAAACAAGTAAAGAACAAGCGTTAATAGACGTGGTGGATGGTTTAAAGAAAGAAGTGGGCATTACTGATGTTACAGGCCCAGGCGTTATTATTACAATTGATGCTCTAACAGATGATACATTATTATTACAAGGGGCTAAACGAATTACACCAGATTTATTGAGAAGACTAATAAATGAATTGAATAAATATAATGCTGAACATATTTCAATTGAAGGTCAAAGGGTTGTTAATAATACTGTTATTCGAGATATTAATGGGACAACGAAGATTGATGGGTATGCGCTAAATACTTTTCCGATAGAAATTAAAGTAATTGCTGCAGATGCCGAAATATTAAGGGACCGATTAAAAGTAGCACAAACTGTTGAAGAGTTTTTCATCGAGAATCTAACCCTTACGATATCTCAACCGTTAACGACGGTTACGGTTCCTGCTTATCGAAATAAAATTCATGTAAAAAACATGGAACCTGTGAGGTAAAGAAGGAGGATAATTATCGTGTGGCTTCCAATTTTCGGTTTGTTGATAGGTATTGCAGTGGGATTGCTGACGGATATTCAAATACCAGCAGATTATTCTAATTATTTATCGATAGCATTATTAGCTTCTCTTGATACTTTATTTGGTGGAATTCGTGCGCATTTGCAAAATGTATATGACGAATTAGTTTTTGTTTCAGGATTCTTTTTTAATATTATATTAGCTGCAAGTTTATCTTTTCTAGGTGTACATCTTGGTGTAGACTTGTATTTAGCAGCAATATTTGCATTTGGAGTAAGATTATTTCAAAATATTGCTGTAATAAGACGAATTTTATTGTCAAATTATACAAATAGAAGAAAAAAACAAATACAAAACGAGTAAAGTGTGTTATTTTAGTGAAAAAAGTTTGCTCTAAAAAAGGGATAATCCTCAAAGTGACGAATTGATAGATATAGTCTTTTATTAACATTTATACTATTCTATTTACATAAGCTTTTTTAGGCAGAATAATGTTTATTTATATAATTTTGAGTTAAGGAGGTGCCATGGAATGAGCAACAGTGAAATTTATGTAAGTCTTGACATCGGTACATCCAGTATAAAAGTTATCATTGGGGAAATAGTAAATGATGTTTTTAACATACTAGGTGTTGGTAATGTTAAATCTGCAGGGTTACGTAAAGGTGCAATTGTCGACATTGATGAAACAGTTCATTCGATTCGTAAAGCAGTAGAACAAGCTGAGCGAATGGTAGGCATGGAAATTAGTAAAGTTATAGTAGGAATTAGTGGTAACCATGTGCTACTGCACCCATGTCATGGTGTTGTAGCTGTTTCAAGTGAGAATAAAGAAATAACACAAAATGATATTGTTAGAGTACGTGAAGCTGCAGAAGTTATGACAATTCCTGCGGATCGAGAAGTAATCGATATTATTCCGCTACATTATAAAGTAGACGAGCTTGATGAAATCAACGATCCAAGAGGAATGATTGGTGTTCGCCTTGAAATGAAGGGAATATTAATTACTGGTCTAAAGACATTACTACATAATACTCTACGCTGCGTTGAAAAAGCAGGATTAGAGATTGTAGAAATTGCGCTTCAACCATTGGTAGCGGGATCACTAGTTCTTTCAAAAGATGAGAAGGAATTAGGCGTAGCTCTTGTTGATATTGGTGGTGGCTCTACAACAGTAGCAATCTTTGAAGGTGGACATTTAATTTCTTCCAATGTAATACCTATAGGTGGAGACACGATAACAAAAGATTTATCAATTGTACTTCGAACAACTATGGACAATGCTGAAGATTTAAAGCTAAAACATGGACATGCATACTATGATGATGCTTCTGAAGAAGAAATTTTTCACGTTCCGATGATTGGAAGCGATCAAAAACAACCATGTAATCAATTAATGTTAGCAGAAATAATCGAAGCGCGTTTAACAGAAATTTTTGAGCTTGTAATAGAGCAATTAAGAAAAAATGGCTATCAGGATATTCCTGGAGGGCTTGTGTTAACTGGCGGTGTTGTTAAAATGCCAGGTGTACTTGATTTAGCTCAATATGTATTTCAAAATCGAGTAAGAACAGCAGAGCCAAATCATATTGGTGTGCGTGAACCACAATATACCACAGCAGTTGGGTTAATCAAGCACGCTTGTCAAAAAGCAAAACAACAAGGAATTTCATTAGGAAATTCTACAACAACAATCACAGAAAAACCTGAAAAACGGGTTAAACAAGAACCAGAACCTGTATTGGTGAAAGAAAAAAGTCCAAGACAACATAATGAAAAAGGTAAATTTAAAAAAATAATCGATTATTTCTTTGAATAAGACTAATCCAGGATAATGGTGGAGCTAGGAGGATTATCATGTTAGAGTTTGAGTCTAATTTAGATGCATTGGCAACAATAAAGGTAATTGGCGTTGGTGGAGGCGGAAACAACGCTGTAAATAGAATGATTGAGCATGGGGTTGAAGGCGTAGATTTTATTGCTGTTAATACAGATGCGCAAGCTCTTAATCTATCAAAAGCTGAAGTGAAAATGCAAATTGGTGGTAAGCTAACTCGTGGTTTAGGAGCGGGTGCTAACCCTGAGGTTGGTAAGAAAGCTGCTGAAGAAAGTAGAGAGCAATTAGAAGAAGCACTTCGCGGTGCGGATATGGTTTTCGTTACTGCTGGAATGGGCGGTGGAACAGGTACAGGTGCAGCGCCGGTAATAGCAAATATTGCGCGTGAATTAGGCGCTTTAACTGTAGGTGTTGTTACTAGACCATTTACGTTTGAAGGTCGCAAAAGGGCTACACAAGCGTCAGTGGGAATAGGCTCGATGAAGGAAGCAGTTGATACATTGATTGTAATTCCTAACGACCGCTTACTTGAAATCGTTGATAAGAATACACCAATGTTAGAGGCATTCCGTGCAGCAGATAATGTACTCCGTCAAGGTGTACAAGGTATCTCAGATTTAATTGCTACTCCGGGTTTAATCAACTTAGACTTTGCGGATGTAAAGACAATTATGAGCAATAAAGGTTCAGCATTAATGGGGATTGGTATTGCTTCAGGTGAGAAAAGAGCTGCAGAAGCAGCCAAGAAAGCAATTATGTCACCATTGCTTGAGAAATCAATCGATGGTGCTCAAGGTGTCCTCATGAATATTACGGGCGGTACTAATTTAAGTCTATTTGAAGTTCAAGAAGCGGCTGATATTGTAGCAACTGCTTCTGATCAAGAAGTAAATATGATTTTCGGTTCTGTTATAAATGAGAACTTGAAAGAAGAAATTATTGTAACGGTAATTGCGACTGGATTCAGTGAGTTAGAAGCGCAACAGAAGTCTCCAAAACCAGGTGGCTTTGCAGGAGGGCGTACGCCATTAACACCACCACCTGTTACTGAAAAATTAAGAGCTACAACCCGTACTGAACCAACAGAGCCAACAAGAACAAATAATAGTGGAAGCGATGATTTGTTAGATATACCAACATTCTTACGAAATCGAAATCGTAAATAATAATTAGGTGAGTGATTACCTATAAAAAAATCGTACTTCATAATGAAGTGCGATTTTTTTTATGGAAAAGGTTCTACGATTTTCAACATTAATAGAGAATATATCTATTCCTTTTAAACGCTAATTACTAGTCATAAACTATATTTCGTAACATATAGTGAAACAAACAATGACAAAATTCTTAAAAAAAAACGCTTTTTTAAGAACTATAAAGTGACATACTTTTCCAGTTCTTGTGCGTTATACTTTGGCAATACAGAAGAATTTCAGATAGGAGGGGCGAGAGTGGTAGCGTATATAGATTTAATTATCCTTTTAAACTGGTGCTTTGATAGTTTACTTCTCTATTGGACTTCGATTCTCTTAAAGAGGAAGACCTCTTTTAGACGTATTGTTCTTGGAGGGGGTATAGGTTCTATTTTAATTCTATTTTTTTTTTCACCATTTTATAACTGGGCAAATTCTGTATTTGTAAAAATTCTGTTTTCTTTACTTATGATTTTCATTACCTTTGGATTTTATCGGTTAAAAACTTTTTTAAAGGCAAGTGCAATGTTTTATTTTATAACATTTTTAACAGGTGGAATTTTATTAGGATTTCATTTTCTATTTTCATTTGAATTTTTGGCTGCAGATACTACATATTTTTATACACCGAAGAGCTATGGAGACCCAGTCAGTTGGCTGTTTGTTTTAGGAGGATTTCCTGCAGCTTGGATCTATTCAAAACGAATATTTGGAGAAATGGAAATGACCAATTTATTACATGAAGGTATTTTAAATGTTGAAATAAAAATTAAAGATTGCTTTCTTACTTGTACGGGATTTATAGATACCGGTAATCAACTATATGAACCTATTACGAATACACCAGTCATGATTTTATCAGTTTCACAACTTCAGGAGCGTATTCCAAAGGATGTTATGGAATTACTTCAAGAAACAATAAGCTCTAACAACATTTCTAAAAGCATTCACAGTAGTTGGGGAGAGCGAATGCATATTATCCCTTACAAAGTATTAGGGATGGATCAACAATTACTGATTGCATTTCGACCAGATTGGATTCAGTTGTCTATAGGTGATAGAAGAGGTCGAATTCATAGAGGTCTAGTTGCATTAACATTACAGACGGTTTCTCATGATGAGACGTATAACTGCATCGTTCATCCGCGTATGGCTGCATCAATACAAGCGCGGGATGCATCGTGAAGAATTTCGAGAGCCATTAATACACTATACTCAATAAATTATTCTTTTAGAAGGAGGAAAAACGTGTGAGAAGAGTGCTTTTTAAAATCATGTACTTTTGGTACAAACTTCTTGTGAAGTTGAAAATTAAAACGGATGAGATTTATTATATTGGCGGTAGTGAGGCGTTGCCACCACCTTTAACGAAAGAAGAAGAGGAGGTATTAATTCACCAGCTACCGAAAGGAGATGAATCTGCTCGCACCATTCTTATTGAACGGAATCTTCGGCTTGTTGTCTATATAGCCCGTAAATTTGAAAATACAGGAATAAACATTGAAGATTTAATTAGTATTGGAACAATTGGGTTAATTAAAGCGGTTAATACATTTAATCCTGAGAAGAAAATAAAATTAGCAACCTATGCTTCAAGATGTATAGAAAATGAAATTCTTATGTTTTTAAGAAGAAATAATAAGATACGCTCAGAAGTTTCATTTGATGAGCCTCTTAATATTGATTGGGATGGCAATGAGCTATTATTATCGGATGTATTGGGAACAGAAGAGGATATTATAACGAAGGACTTGGAAGCGAATATTGACAGAAAGCTACTAACAAAAGCTTTGCATCAATTAACAGATCGTGAAAAACAAATTATGGAGCTTAGGTTTGGATTACTGGGTGGGGAAGAGAAAACGCAAAAAGATGTGGCGGACATGCTTGGAATTTCGCAATCTTATATATCTAGGCTTGAGAAGCGAATAATAAAACGATTGCGAAAAGAATTTAACAAGATGGTGTGAAAAAAACTCGGTTAGCAGCCGAGTTTTTTCCCGTGTTAGCTTTAAGTAAACCTCGTTTTCCTCCTTACAAAAAGTCAAAATCAATTCCCTTTTCAACTCTTCGTTCCTTTAATACAGAGGAATGGATAAGTTCATTCAGAGCAAAACGGTCACCTCCACATTTCAATTGTCTAACCTTATGTCTGCCATGCTCGGTCGTAAGCCAATCTGTTTTGAAAACCAAAAGCGAGTTTTCAAGAGCAACTTGTCTTACGCCTGCCGCATGGCTCCTTTTTGGGGTAATGGTAATATGAAAAATGGACTAACAATATGAAGCGTAGAGTTATATGTAAACAACACTTCGACCAAAAAGGAACGACAACGGTTTTTCTTTTGTTCAGTTCCGGTGCCCAACTCCTAGTGGACTTCGCCATACTCCCTACGATAAGTCAACATCGAATCGACTACCGTCTCTACGTGTTTCCTTTATCTCAGTCGAATGGCTCCAGTCCATACGGAGTAAAATACGGTCACCTCCACATTTCTTTTTTGCATATTTTTTTCCGGACAGGGAGATACTGATTTTTGTACAGCATCCCCTGTAAGGAGGGAAATATTTTGTCTCGTAATAAAGTTGAAATTTGTGGTGTAGATACATCGAAATTACCGGTTTTGAAAAATGATGAAATGCGTAAGTTGTTTAAAGAATTGCAAGATGGAGAACTTTCAGCTCGAGAAAAGCTGGTAAACGGAAACTTGAGACTTGTATTAAGTGTCATTCAACGATTTAACAACAGAGGGGAGTATGTTGATGACTTGTTTCAAGTAGGCTGTATAGGACTCATGAAATCGATTGATAACTTTGATTTAAGCCAAAATGTAAAATTCTCAACATATGCTGTACCAATGATAATAGGTGAAATAAGAAGATATCTTCGCGATAATAATCCAATTCGTGTGTCACGTTCATTGCGAGATATTGCTTATAAAGCCCTGCAAGTGAAAGAAAAATTAATGAGTCAAACCTCAAGAGAACCTACAGCTGAAGAAATTGCAAAAGTACTTGAAGTATCTCATGAAGAAATTGTATTCGCTCTCGATGCTATTCAAGATCCAGTAAGTTTGTTTGAACCGATCTATAATGATGGTGGAGATCCTATATATGTAGTTGATCAATTAAGTGATGAGAAAAATCGAGACACTCAATGGATTGATGAAATAGCATTGAAGGAAGGCATGCGAAGACTGAACGAACGTGAAACGATGATTATCCGAAAGCGATTTTTTCAAGGTAAAACACAAATGGAAGTGGCAGATGAAATCGGTATTTCACAAGCCCAAGTATCAAGACTTGAAAAAGCGGCAATTAAACAAATGAATAAGAATATTCAACATTAAATACATAAAGACCAATTCTGATGAATGAATTGGTCTTTTTTCTGTCGTTTTTTATACATTGTACGAACATGATTTTCATATAGTGTATAAAGCTCAGCTTTGAGGGGTGGAAATCACCAATCATTTGTTGAACAGGATAAAATGAGAGACAAGGAGAAATCTTACATGATGAAAATATCTCAATTTCAAACGAAGGACATTGTTAACCTTTCTGATGGGAAAAAATTAGGGATTCTTCATGATTTGGAGATACATTTGCCTACTGGTCAAATCAACGCTTTGATTGTAACAAACCACGGAAGATGGATTAACATGTTTCAAAGGGAAGAAGAAATAATAATTCCTTGGAACAAAATTAAAAAAATTGGTGAGGATCTCATATTAGTGGATTATGGGAGTTCGACTGATCTTGTCAATATATTAGATAAATAATGTTATTACTAGGATGCCATAGGAAACATATGATAAAATATTAAAAAATAAAAAGGGTTGTCATGTATGAGTGAAATATTTAATAAGCAAGAGGAACAATATTTTTCTATCCCACAATGGGAACAGATGAATAAGCAATTAGTAGTAGGTTTTACTACTAAAAATGGTGGAGTAAGTACGGGTGCTTTTAGCACATTAAATACTGGATTTCATGTTGGAGATGAGCAGAAACTAGTTGTTCGAAACAGAGAAGTGATTGCGAACAAACTTAATTTTCCTTTAGCACATTGGGTGGGTGCAGAACAAACCCATAAAACGAATATAGCATGTATATCAGATGTAGAAAAAGGATTAGGGTCCGATGATTATGAATCAGCTTTAAAAGATACAGATGGTTTGTACACTGATACTGCGGGTATATTATTAACGCTTTGTTTCGCAGATTGTGTTCCTATTTATTTCTTTGCACCATCTAAGTCATATATCGGTATTGCTCATGCTGGCTGGAAAGGATCAGTGTCAGGTATTGCAGCTAAGATGGTTCATAAATGGCAAGCAGAAGGTATTGAGCCGAGTGAAATAAATGTCGTAATTGGACCATCAATATGTCAAGAATGTTATGTTGTGGACGATAAAGTAATTAAAGAAGTTAATAAAAGAGTGGAAGAAGACGGTGAAAAGCCATATAATTTAATCAGTGAAGGGCAATATAAGCTGGACTTGAAAAAATTAAATGAAATGATTTTAAGAGTAGCTGGGGTTCAACATATTGCTGTGTCGAATCTTTGCACATCATGTCAAGAAGATGTATTCTTCTCTTATAGAAGAGATGGTGGCAAAACAGGACGGTTAATGAGCTTTATCGGTTGGAAGGAGGCATCTTTGTAAAGTGAAAGTAATAGAAAACCTTTCTGTTATAGAGCGTAAAATACAGGAAGCATGTGAGAGAAGTAATAGAAAGAAAGAAGATATCCATATTATAGCCGTTACGAAGTATGTCTCGCCTGAAAGAACAATAGAAGCTGTAGAAGCGGGAATAGGTCATATTGGTGAGAATCGAATTGAAGGATTAATGAATAAACAACAGCATTTGAAAGAAGGCCCTAAATGGCATTTCATAGGGTCCCTTCAAACGCGAAAAGTAAAAGATATAGTTAATTATGTTGACTACATCCATTCATTGGACAGGCTATCTTTAGCTAAAGAAATTCAAAAACGCGCGAAAGAACAAATACCATGCTTTGTGCAAGTGAATGCATCTGGAGAGGAGTCAAAGCACGGGTTGTCACCTAATGAAGTCATTCCATTCATACATCAATTGCAAGATGAAGGACTAGATAAGATTAAAGTGATTGGTCTAATGACAATGGCTCCATTCATAGAAGATGAGAAGATACTACGCAGTTGTTTCCGTACTTTAAAATCACTGCAACAAGAAGTGATTAATCTACATATTGAAAATGCACCTTGTGAGGAATTATCTATGGGTATGTCGAATGATTTTGAAGTTGCCATCGAAGAAGGCTCAACGTATATTCGTATAGGAACTGCACTTGTTGGTGAAGATTCTTAAGGGAGGCTATATAAATGTCAATTGGTTCAAAATTTAAATCATTTTTTGCTCTAGATGATGAATATGAATATAGAGAAGAAACACAAGAAGTTGAGAAGGAAGCTGAAATTCCTATGAAATCTATGTCTAAAACACAACCTCAAAGTACCCAAGTACCTCAAAATGTAGTAAGTTTGAAAAGTGTACAACAAAATTCTAAAATGGTGCTAGTTGAGCCAAGGGCCTACTCTGAAGCCCAAGGAATTGCTGATCACTTAAATTCAAGAAGATCGGTAGTTGTGAATTTGCAAAGCATTTCACATGATCAAGCGAAGCGAATTGTAGATTTCCTTAGCGGTACAGTGTATGCTATTGGTGGAGACATTCAACGAGTTGGTACAAATATCTTTTTGTGCACACCTGAAAATGTTGATGTGTCTGGAAATATATCAGGCGCTCTCCAAGAAGATGATACTGAAGGTTTAAGGTGGTAAGTGAATGAGTTTAGTATTGAATATAATTTTGAATGTAATTCAAATTTACTCATATGCATTGATTGTGTACATTTTGATGTCATGGTTTCCAAATGCTCGTGAGTCGGCAATCGGTCAGTTTTTAGGTCGTATATGTGAGCCTTATTTAGAAGTGTTTAGACGTTTTATCCCACCGATTGGAATGTTAGATATCTCTCCGATTGTTGGTTTCTTAGTTTTAAATCTTGCTTCGCAAGGTCTAATTCAAATATTCTATTGGTTAGTTTAATTAAACAGTAAATAGAGGCTGACCTACAAGACTAGTGGATGGGCTTGTAGTGTTAGCCTTTATATTTATCCTGTTCTAACTAGCGCTAATACTCCTACTTCAATTAAAAGTTGAGTATAAATAAGTGGGAGATAAGCGCTGGCAAGAACCTGATGAATTCAACGATTCTCCCTTCAATCGAAGTAGTATGCTAGAAAGGACTTTTCATGAGTATTTATCAACATTTTCGTAATGAAGAGAAAAATTTTATTGATACCGTTTTGGATTGGAAAGAAAGTGTAGAAACGTTTTATACTCCGAAACTGACTCACTTTTTGGATCCGCGAGAGCAGCAAATACTTACATCGATTATCGGTCATAATGATGATTGTTTGTTGCGTTTCTTTGGTGGCTATCCGTTAGCAGAGCGTCAACGAGTACTCCTATACCCTAATTATTACAGTCCATCTGAAGATGATTTTCAAATGACATTAATTGATATATCATATAATCGTAAGTTTCATACGTTACAGCATCCACAAATATTAGGAACTCTTATGTCCTTAGGAATAAAGCGTGAGAAATTTGGTGATGTTCTCTTAAATAGTGAAGGGGCACAAATAATTGTTTCGAAAGATATTAATGATTATGTGATTGCTAATGTAACGAAAATCGGTCAAGCTGGTGTTACATTAATTCCGAAAACTTTCAAAGATAGTCTTGTTGTAGAAGACTCTTGGCAGGAAGTGATGATGACAAGCTCTTCATTACGAATTGATAGTTTATTTTCATCAATGGCAAATATTTCACGCAAGAAAGCGCAAGATTATATTGTTGGTGGAAAAGTAAAAGTTAATCATCAACAAATAGAAGCCAATGACTTTGAATGTCATGAAGGTGATATTATTTCAGTAAGGGGCTTTGGTAGATATCGAATTATGTCAATCGATGGAAAGACAAAGAAAGAAAAATGGCGTATAGTGTTTGGGAAACGAAATTAATAGTAAAATTTGAAGCATTTACAAATGTCCTGTCAAAACGTAGAATAAAAGTAATTAATGAGAATATTTTAATTTAATATGGAGGTGCAATAATGCCTTTAACGCCACTTGATATACATAATAAGAGTTTTAATAAAGGCTTTCGTGGATATGATGAAGATGAAGTAAACGAATTTCTAGAACAAGTGATGAAAGATTATGAATTAGTTCTTCGTGAAAAAAGAGATTTAGAAGAACAGTTGGTGAATGCTCGTGAAAAATTAACCCATTTCAGTAACATTGAAGATACTTTAAATAAATCGATTATCATTGCGCAAGAAGCTGCAGAAGAAGTAAAGAGAAATGCGCAAAAAGAATCTAAGTTAATTATTAAAGAAGCTGAAAAGAATGCGGATCGTATCGTTAATGAATCATTATCGAAGGCACGAAGAATTGCCTCTGAAATAGAAGAATTGAAAAAGCAGTCTAAAGTATTCCGCACAAGGTTTACGATGCTTGTAGAAGCTCAATTAGATTTAATCAAAAATGAAGATTGGGACCATTTAATGGCATTTGAACATGATGCAAATGACGTTTTATTTCATGAGGACGAAGAGTAATATTGACGACAGTTATACTTTTCGTATATAATTCCAAACAAGATAATATTATTTAAACGTTGAAAGGGACAGTAGGTTTCTTTATACACTTACAAAAGCAATAGTTAATTGCAACAAGCGAATCGAGGTTGGTGGAAGCTCGATGTAAGAATAGAAACGGAAGATCACCCTGGAGTTCTTAAATGAATCTATTTTTAGTAGTAGTTTAGGCGTGTTGTTCGCGTTAAGAATGTAAATAGAGCGGATGTTAATTTACAATTGAACATCAACCAGGGTGGTACCACGGGAAAAAGCCTTCTCGTCCCTTTTTTAGGGATGAAAAGGCTTTTTTTATTTCGTATTTACCTAGTTAAAATCGCTAAACAGGCGCTTGCGCTTTTCTAACATGAAAATAATATTGAATAGAATTTTTTAGGAGGGTCATAAAAAATGGATTATAAAGATACATTATTAATGCCAACGACAGAGTTTCCAATGCGTGGAAACTTACCAAAAAGAGAACCAGACATGCAAAAAACTTGGGAAGAGATTGACATCTATAAGAAAGTTCAAGATCGTACAAAAGGTCGTCCAATGTTTATATTACACGACGGACCTCCATATGCTAACGGTGATATCCACATGGGGCATGCGTTAAATAAAATTCTAAAAGACTTTATCGTTCGTTTCAAATCAATGAGTGGCTATAATGCACCATATGTACCAGGTTGGGATACGCACGGTCTTCCAATTGAAACAGCTTTAACAAAAAGCGGTAAAGTAAATCGTAAAGAAATGAGCGTAGCGGCTTTTCGTAAACTTTGTGAAGAGTATGCTTATGAGCAAGTTGCACGTCAAAAAGAACAATTTAAACGATTAGGCGTTCGTGGTGATTGGGATAATCCATATATTACATTGAAGCCAGCTTATGAAGCGCAACAAATTAAAGTGTTTGGAGATATGGCTAAGAAAGGCTATATCTATAAAGGATTAAAACCAGTTAACTGGTCACCGTCAAGTGAATCAGCTCTAGCTGAAGCTGAAATCGAATATCAAGATAAGAAGTCAGCATCTATTTATGTTGCGTTTGATGTAACAGATGGTAAAGGTATACTTGATGAGGGAACTAAGTTTATTATTTGGACAACTACTCCTTGGACAATTCCTGCAAACCTTGGAATTTCTGTTCATCCACAACTTGACTACGTAGTAGTTGAAGTAGAAGGAAATAACTACTTAGTAGCTAAAGACTTGTTGTCTGCTGTTAAAGAAGCAATCGGCTGGGAAACTGCAAACGTTGTTAAAACAGTAAAAGGTAACGAGTTGGAATACATTATTGCAAAGCATCCATTATATGATCGCGATTCATTAGTCATGCTTGGTGAACACGTAACAACTGATGCTGGTACAGGATGTGTACATACAGCTCCAGGTCACGGGGAAGACGACTTTATCGTTTCTCAGAAATATAAATTAAAAACTTTATGCCCTGTCGATGAGAAAGGTCATATGACTGACGAAGCTCCGGGGTTTGAAGGTATGTTCTATGATAAAGCAAATAAAGCAATCACAGAAGCTTTGGAAGAAAAGGGAGCGTTATTAAACTTAACGTTTATTACTCACTCTTATCCGCATGATTGGAGAACGAAAAAACCGACAATTTTCCGTGCGACTGCACAATGGTTTGCTTCTATCCATGACTTCCGTGAAGAATTATTGCAAGCTATTAAAGAAACGAAATGGTACCCAGCATGGGGAGAAACTCGACTGTTTAACATGGTTCGTGACCGTGGAGACTGGTGTATCTCTCGTCAACGTGCATGGGGCGTTCCAATTCCTGTTTTCTATGCAGAAAATGGTGAGCCAATTATCACTGACGAAACAATTAATCATGTATCAGACTTGTTCCGTGAACATGGTTCGAATGTATGGTTTGAGCGTGAAGCGAAAGATTTATTACCTGAAGGCTTTACACATGAAGGAAGCCCTAACAGTATCTTTACAAAAGAAACTGATATTATGGATGTATGGTTTGACTCAGGTTCTTCACACCAAGCTGTATTAGAAGAGCGTGACGACCTAATAAGACCAGCTGATTTATATCTTGAAGGCTCTGACCAATATCGTGGTTGGTTTAACTCTTCTTTATCAACAGCTGTAGCAGTGACTGGTAAAGCACCATACAAAGGTGTTCTAAGCCACGGATTTGCACTTGATGGTCAAGGTCGTAAAATGAGTAAATCATTAGGTAACACTATTATGCCTGCGAAAGTAATGAACCAATTAGGCGGGGATATTCTTCGTCTATGGGTTGCTTCTGTTGATTACCAAGCAGATGTACGTGTTTCTGATCCAATCTTAAAGCAAGTGGCTGAAGTTTATCGTAAGATTCGTAACACATTCCGTTTCTTACTTGGAACACTAGATGGTTTCGATCCGAAAGCAGATAGCTTAACATATGAAGAGTTACGTGAAGTTGATCAGTTCATGCTTGTGAAACTGAACAAATTAATTAAAAATGTTACGAAAGCGTACAATGATTATGAATTTGCTAACATTTATCACAATATCAATAATTTCTGTACATTAGATTTAAGTGCATTCTACCTTGATTACGCAAAAGACATTTTATATTGTGAAGCGCCAAATAGTTCAGATCGTCGTGCTATCCAAACAGTATTGTATGATGTACTGCTTTCCTTAACAAAGCTTGTATCACCAATTCTTTCTCATACAGCAGATGAGGTTTGGGCTTATATTCCGAACGTGGAAGAAGAAAGTGTTCAGCTAACAGATATGCCAACACCGAAAGAATATGCAAATGAACAAGAACTAGAAGAGAAATGGAATAAGTTCATGGATCTTCGCGATGATGTTCTAAAAGCATTAGAGGAAGCACGTAACGCAAAAGTTATTGGTAAGTCGCTAAATGCAAAAGTTTCTATGTATGTTACAGCTGAAACAAAAGCATTACTTGAAACAATTCAAGAAAGCTTTGAACAATTATTCATTGTTTCTCAGTTTGAAATTGCAGGAGATAAAGATGCGGCGCCAGCTGATGTTGCTTCATTTGAAAACTGTACAATTGTTATTTCGAAAGCAGAAGGGGAAACATGTGAGCGTTGTTGGAATGTATCAGAGGCTGTTGGGTCTGTGGAAGAACATCCAACATTATGTCCTCGTTGTGCATCAGTCGTGAAAGAAGCATACACTAAGTAAAAACACTAAAGCGTGCTGACTTCCTTTGGTAGTCAGCCGCTTTTTGGTTTAATTATGGTGTTGTTTTAGTATAGCCTACCCCACTATTAAAGAAGATACGGAGCAGAACGGGCGCTTCCGCTTTTCTTACATTGTGTTTATTTTTCACATTGTGCTACAATTCAAGATAGCGAAATTTTTTACAAGTTGGGGGATGACTATCATTTACTATTTATTGGCATTAGTAATAATAGCTCTAGATCAGATTACAAAAATTTTAATTGTGAAAAACATGGATTTAGGGGAAAGTATAACAATCATTGAAAATTTCCTATATATAACGTCGCATCGTAATCCAGGGGCAGCTTGGGGAATACTACCAGGGAGAATGTGGTTCTTCTATATCATTACAGTCATTGTGGTAATTGCTTTAGTGTACTATATTCAAAAAATGGCTAAAACACATATTCTATTAGGTATTTCACTTGGACTGATGTTAGGTGGAGCAATTGGGAATTTTATCGATCGGGTTATTCGAAAAGAAGTTGTTGATTTCGTAGATACGTACATTTTTGGGTATAATTTTCCGATTTTTAATGTAGCAGACGCAGCTTTAACTGTAGGTGTTGCGTTGCTAATGATTTTTATGTTTTTTGAGGAAAAGTTGTTGAAGGAGAAAAAGAATGGATAAAGTATTATACATCGTTAGTGAAGACAATAAAGGCGACCGTTTAGATAAGTTTATATCGGTCGTAAACGATCAGTTTTCACGTACACAAGCACAGTTACTTATTAAAGATGGAAATGTGCTTGTAAATGAGCACAAAGTGAAAACAAATTATAAATGTCAAACAAATGATAAAGTGGAAATTACAATTCCAGAACCAGTTGAATTAGATATTAAAGCGGAAGAAATGAATCTTGATATTTACTATGAAGATGAAGATGTGTTAGTGGTGAATAAGCCTAAAGGTATGGTAGTTCACCCTGCCCCCGGACATACAACAGGAACGCTTGTGAATGGATTGATGGCTCATTGTAAGGATCTTTCAGGCATTAACGGTGTTTTGCGTCCTGGAATCGTTCACCGCATTGATAAGGATACGTCAGGGTTACTGATGGTAGCTAAGAATGATATGGCGCATGAAAGCCTTGTACAACAATTAGTTGATAAAACCGTTACAAGAAAATATCGCGCATTGGTACATGGTGTCATTCAACATGATCATGGAACTATTGATGCACCGATTGGTCGAGACAAGAAAGATCGTCAAAGTCAGACTGTTGTATCTGATGGTAAGCAAGCTGTCACTCATTTTACAGTCATTAATAGGTATAACGATTTTACATTTGTAGAATGTCAACTTGAAACAGGAAGAACGCATCAAATTCGTGTACATATGAAGTATATCGGCTATCCTTTAGCTGGGGATCCTAAGTATGGACCGAAGAAGACACTTGACTTAGGAGGCCAAGCTTTACACGCTGGTGTGTTAGGTTTTGTTCATCCACGTACAAATGAATATTTGGAGTTTTCAGCTCCACTTCCAACCTATTTTAAAGATTTATTAGAAAAACTAAGTAAAGATCATTGACAAAGTAATTTAAAGACAGTAATATATAAACAGTTGAACATGAACCTTTAATAACAGTCCCGTGAGGCTGAGAAGGAAACGGATGAACCTAACGTGCAACACGTCTTTGCCGTGTGCTTAGGTATACCTAAATCCTCTTGCTACGGGCAAGGGGATTTTTTTGTAGAGTATAAGTCGGGAGGTGCCTAACATGAATGAAAAAGCAGTTGTTCTAGATGAACAAGCAATAAGAAGGGCATTGACTCGAATTGCCCATGAAATTATTGAGAAGAATAAAGGAATCGAAGACTGTGTTTTAGTTGGCATCAAAACGCGTGGAATATTCATTGCGAATCGATTAGCGGCCAGGATTGAACAAATCGAAGGAAAAGCGATAGATGTGGGTGAATTAGATATCACGCTTTACAGAGATGATTTAAGTAGCAAGAACAATGATGGTGAGCCATTCGTGAAGGGATCGAACATTCCAATTGATATAACGAATAAGAAAGTTATAGTGGTTGATGATGTTTTATATACAGGAAGAACAGTCAGAGCAGCACTTGATGCATTGATGGATCTTGGAAGACCATCACAAATCCAACTGGGTGTCCTAGTAGACCGTGGACATCGAGAACTGCCAATTAGAGCAGATTATGTAGGAAAGAACGTACCAACTTCACAACTTGAAAAAATCACAGTTTCATTAGAAGAAGTTGATAAGTTAGATAAAGTCAGTATTTACGATAAATAATGACCCTTTTAATGTCAGTCCAGAGAGGCTAACAAAGGGAAGGAATCGTATATAGGACACCTCGAGTAGGTGAAGACTATATGATTGTCCTTACTCCTTTGTGCCCTCGTGAAAACGAGGGTATTTTATTTGAAAAGGTGGGGGAAACATGCAACAGCAACAACAAAAAATCATACTAGACGTAGAGGAAGTACCGAAACCAAGTAAATGGTTAATGCTTAGTATTCAGCACGTATTTGCCATGTTTGGATCAACAGTGCTTGTACCATTCTTAACGGGGATGAGCCCAGCAGTAGCTCTAGTATCAAGTGGTTTAGGAACACTGGCATACTTAATCATTACAAAAGGTCAGATTCCAGCATATTTAGGATCATCATTTGCCTTCATCGCACCAATAATATCAGCGAAAGCTCTTGGTGGGCCAGAATCAGTTATGCTCGGGTGTTTCTTAGCAGGTATCATATATGGAATTATCGCACTTATTATTCGAAAAGCAGGCATAAACTGGTTGATGACAATATTACCACCAGTAGTAATTGGACCAGTTATAATGGTAATTGGTTTAGGCTTAGCGGGAACAGCTGTTAATATGGCAATGTATAGTAACAATGGAGCACCTGCAGCAGAATTAGAATATAGTTTGACACATTTCTCAGTAGCACTTGTAACTTTAATAGTAACAATCATATGTAATGTATACATGAAGGGCTTCTTAAAACTTATACCAATCCTGATAGGAATCATTGCAGGATACTTAATGTCTCTAGCGCTAGGAATTGTAGATTTAAGTGGTGTTAAAGAAGCAAGTTGGTTTACGGTACCAGATTTTCATGTGCCTTTTGTCAACTATGATCCAGCCTTCAACTGGGGAATCGCTATTGCGATGATTCCAGTGGCCGTTGTAACATTATCAGAGCATATAGGTCACCAAATGGTATTAAGTAATGTAGTAGGAAGAGATTTTATTAAGAAACCAGGGCTTCATCGTTCAATTGCAGGTGATGGAGTTGGAATTGTAATCGGATCCCTTATTGGTGGACCGCCGCTTACATCCTACGGTGAAAATATTGGAGTTCTAGCGATTACACGAGCATTTAGTGTATATGTAATCGGAGGAGCGGGAGTTATCGCAATAATGTTTGGGTTTGTAGGGAAAATTTCAGCACTTATTAGCTCAATACCACAAGCAGTAATGGGGGGGATTTCAATCCTGTTATTCGGAATCATTGCTTCAAGTGGATTGCGAATGTTAATAGATAATCGAGTTGATTTCTCGAAAAATAGAAATCTAATGATTGCCTCTGTCATTCTAGTAACAGGAATTGGCGGCGCGGTATTGAATATCGGTGAATTTTCACTATCTGGTATGGCGCTAGCAGCGATCATCGGTGTAATCTTAAACTTGATTTTACCAGGTAAAGAAGAACCAAAAGATATGTTTGGAAATACAGATTCAGTAGCATAATCACCTTTTAAGAAAGTCCGGAGAGATTTATAAGGGTGTAACAGAAATAGTATGCGCACAATCAATAAACAAACCATTAAAATGGATGTCTATTAAGTGCACGGATTTTTCTGTAAAACACCCTAAACGAAAAATGTTTAGGGTGTTTTTTTCTAAAAAATGTTCGTTTAATCGTAAAGGAGAGGAATCACTAATGAACCATTTGCTAACTACGTGTGAATTATCAACAACTGAAATTTATAACATTTTAAAGGATGCTGCAAGCTTTGCAAAAGGGGAAGTGTGGAGGCCAAAGACTCAAATTTTTACAGCAAATTTATTCTTCGAAAATAGCACAAGAACGAAGTGTAGCTTTGAAGTGGCTGAAAGAAAATTAGGATTTGAAGTAATTCCTTTCGAAGTTTCAACATCAAGTGTGCAAAAAGGAGAAACACTTTACGATACGGTAAAAACATTAGAAGCAATTGGAGTTAACGCTGTTGTAATTCGACATCCCGAAGATCAATATTTTGATCAACTTGTGAATAAAGTAAATATTCCAATCATTAACGGAGGTGATGGCTGTGGTCATCATCCGACACAATGTTTACTGGATTTATTAACAATCTATCAAGAATTTGGTGGATTTCAAGGTTTGAAAGTGGCAATAGTTGGAGATATACAACATAGTAGGGTAGCTCGATCTAATGCTGACACATTAACACGATTAGGTGCTGAAGTAGTATTCTCAGGTCCTAAAGAGTGGCATGACGCTAGTATTACTACTGGAGAATACGAAGACTTTGATCAAGCCGTTCGTACCGCAGATGTTGTAATGCTACTAAGAATTCAACACGAACGTCACGATTTTGAAATGATGAGTAGTAAAGAAGTATATTTACAAAAATACGGTTTAACGAAAATTAGGGAGCAACAGATGAAACCGGCAAGTATCATCATGCACCCAGCACCGGTAAATCGTAATGTTGAAATAGATGAAGATTTAATAGAATGTGAACGCTCTAGAATTTTTAAACAAATGGAAAACGGTGTGTATGTTCGAATGGCAGTATTAAAAAGAGCATTAGAATCAGCAAAATCTCAAGGGGGAATTGAAAATGGCACTCATCATCAAGAATGGTCAATTGTTTAATAAGGAAGGTAAACTTGAGGCAAAAGATCTTAAAGTAGTGAACGGACAAATCATAGAGATTGCTAATCAAATTAGTGACAATAGCGCAGAAATAATTGATGCAACTGGTCTTGTCGTTTCTCCTGGATTTGTAGATTTACATGTGCATTTACGTGAGCCTGGTGGGGAGAAGAAAGAAACAATTGAAACAGGAACGAAAGCAGCAGCTCGAGGTGGCTTTACAACAATTGCAGCTATGCCTAATACAAGACCAGTTCCAGATACGAAAGTGACAGTAGAAAGCTTAATGAATCGTATCGAGGAAACAGGCTGTGTGCGTGTGCTACCATACGGGTCTATTACAATTCGGGAAGCTGGTAAAGAATTAACAAACTTTGCAGAGTTGAAAGAAGCAGGAGCGTTTGCTTTCACAGATGATGGTGTTGGAGTCCAATCAGCAGCAATGATGTTAGAAGCAATGAAGCAAGCAGCAAAAATTGATGCAGCAATTGTAGCACACTGCGAAGAAAATACACTCATTAATAAAGGTTGTGTACATGAAGGTAAATTTTCGAAAGAACATGGGTTAAACGGAATTCCTTCTGTTTGTGAATCTGTACATATTGCCCGGGACATTTTATTAGCTGAAGCTACAGATTGCCATTACCATGTATGCCATATTAGCACGGAAGCGTCAGTGCGTGTTGTACGTGATGCAAAGCGCGCTGGAATTAAAGTAACAGCGGAAGTTACTCCGCATCACTTACTATTAAGTGAAGAAGATATTCCGGGTGTGGATACAAATTATAAAATGAATCCACCATTAAGAGGAAAGAGAGATCAAGAAGCTTTAATCGAAGGATTGTTAGATGGAACCATTGATTTTATCGCAACGGATCATGCTCCTCATACAGCTGAAGAAAAAGCAGAGCATATAGAGTTAGCTCCATTCGGAATTGTTGGACTAGAAACAGCATTCCCATTATTGTACACACATTTTGTAGAGAAAGACATTATTACTCTAGAACAATTGCTTGCTTTCTTAACAAAGAAACCGAGTAAAGCATTTAAATTACCTTACGGTGTACTTGAAGAAGGTAGTGTTGCAGACATCGTATTACTTGATCTACAAGAAGAAAAAGCAATTGATGTAAATGAGTTTGCTTCAAAAGGTAAAAACACGCCATTTGGTGGATGGAACTGTAAAGGTTGGCCAGTATTAACAATGGTAGAGGGAACAGTAGTATGGCAAAAGGAGAGCGTAAAAGCATGAAAAGACAACTAATTTTAGAAGATGGTACAGTATTTGTAGGCGAGGCTTTTGGAGCCGATGTAGAGCGTATGGGTGAAGTTGTATTTAATACAGGAATGACAGGCTACCAAGAAGTATTATCTGATCCATCATACTGTGGCCAAATTGTAACACTTACGTATCCTTTAATTGGAAACTATGGGGTTAATAGAGATGACTTCGAATCTATAACACCAGCAATCTCTGGTTTTGTTGTAAAAGAAGTAGCAGACCTACCTTCAAACTGGCGCAGTGAGTGCACGTTGGATGAGTATTTTAAATTAAATCAAATCCCTGGAATTGCAGGTATTGATACAAGAAAGCTTACACGCATTATTCGTCAGCACGGTACTTTAAAAGGTGCGATTACGAATATGGAAAAGAAAGCTGAAGAAGTAATTGAAGTTTTAAAAGCAACGGTATTACCAAATGATCAAGTGAAAAAAGTATCAACGAAGAAAGCATATCCAAGCCCAGGGAGAGGTTCACGTGTAGTACTAGTAGACTTTGGTATGAAACATGGCATCTTACGTGAATTAAACAAGAGAGATTGTGATGTAGTTGTAGTTCCTTACAATGTTACAGCACAAGAAATTTTAAACTTAAGCCCAGATGGTATCATGCTTTCAAACGGTCCAGGAAATCCGAAGGACGTACCACAAGCAATTGAAATGATTAAAGAGGTACAAGGAAAAGTACCATTATTCGGAATCTGCTTAGGACATCAATTGTTTGCACTAGCTAACAATGCGAATACAGAACCATTAAAATTTGGACACCGTGGATCTAATCATCCAGTAAGAGATTTAGAAACGGGTAAAATAGCAATCACTTCACAAAATCATGGTTACACAGTTGAAGAAACATCATTAAAAAATACACCACTAGAAGTTACGCATGTTGCATTAAATGATGGAACAATCGAGGGGTTAAAACATAAAGAGTTCCCAGCATTTACAGTTCAGTACCATCCAGAAGCATCACCAGGTCCTGAGGATGCAAATGGCTTATTTGATAAATTCATTAACATGATTGAAACAGCGAAAGCGGAGGGAGAAAAACAATGCCAAAACGTACAGATATAAAAAGCATATTAGTAATTGGTTCAGGTCCAATCATCATCGGTCAAGCTGCAGAATTTGATTATGCAGGAACACAAGCGTGTATCGCATTGAAAGAAGAGGGCTATCGTGTAATTCTTATCAACTCCAACCCAGCAACAATCATGACAGATACAGAAATTGCTGATGCTGTATACATCGAGCCATTAACACTAGAATTCGTAAGCAAAATTATTCGTAAAGAACGTCCGGATGCGCTTCTTCCAACACTAGGTGGTCAAACAGGATTAAACCTTGCTGTTGAGCTTTCAGAAGCAGGTGTTTTAGAAGAGTGTGGCGTAGAGATTCTAGGAACTAAGCTATCAGCAATCAATCAAGCGGAAGATCGCGATTTATTCCGAAGTTTAATGAATGAACTTGGTGAGCCGGTTCCGGATAGCGATATCATCCATACATTAAAAGAAGCATATACGTTTGTAAATCGTGTTGGTTATCCAATCATCGTACGTCCAGCATTCACACTTGGAGGAACTGGTGGTGGAATTTGTACAAATGAAGAAGAATTAATTGACATCGTAACAAGCGGTTTAAAACATAGTCCTGTTACACAATGTTTAATCGAGAAAAGCATTGCTGGTTTTAAAGAAATTGAATATGAAGTAATGCGCGACAGCAATGATAACGCAATCGTAGTTTGTAACATGGAAAATATCGATCCAGTGGGTGTACATACAGGTGATTCTATTGTAGTAGCTCCAAGTCAAACTTTAAGCGACCGTGAATATCAGTTACTACGCAATAGTTCACTAAAAATTATTCGTGCTTTACAAATCGAAGGTGGATGTAATGTTCAGCTAGCTTTAGATCCAGATAGCTTCAACTATTATATAATCGAAGTAAATCCACGCGTAAGCCGATCTTCAGCATTAGCATCAAAGGCAACAGGTTATCCAATTGCTAAATTAGCTGCGAAGATTGCAGTTGGTTTAACACTTGATGAAATGATGAATCCTGTTACGGGTAAAACATACGCAAGCTTTGAGCCTGCACTTGACTATGTTGTATCGAAAATTCCAAGATGGCCATTTGATAAGTTCGAATCAGCTAACCGTAACTTAGGAACGCAAATGAAAGCTACAGGAGAAGTGATGGCAATTGGTCGTACTTTAGAAGAGTCGCTATTAAAAGCTGTTCGTTCGTTAGAATCAGGTATTTACCACCTTGGATTAAAAGAAGATGAAGTATTCGACGATGCCTTAATCGAAAAACGTATTAGAAAAGCAGGAGATGAACGCTTATTCTACATCGGGGAAGCATTGCGAAGAGGCGTAACAATTGAAACAATCCATGAGTGGAGTAAAATCGACTTATTCTTCTTGAAGAAATTCGAAAATATTATCAAATTAGAAAAAGAACTACAAAATGCTCCATTTGATCTTGAACTAGCAACTAAGGCGAAAGAATCAGGTTTTGCAGATATTACAATCGCTAAGCTTTGGAACACGAAAGAACTCAATGTTTATAACTGGAGAAAAGAAAACAACTTAATTCCTGTGTATAAAATGGTTGATACTTGTGCAGCTGAATTTGAATCTGAAACACCATACTTCTACGGCACTTACGAAGAAGAAAACGAAAGCATTGTAACAGATCGTAAAAGTGTAATAGTACTAGGTTCTGGTCCGATACGAATCGGTCAAGGTGTGGAATTCGACTATGCTACTGTGCATTCTGTATGGGCGATTAAACAAGCAGGATATGAAGCAATTATCATTAATAACAATCCTGAAACAGTTTCAACGGATTTTAGTATTTCAGATAAATTATACTTTGAACCACTTACAATTGAAGATGTAATGCACATCATTGACCTAGAGAAGCCTGAAGGGGTAGTTGTTCAATTCGGTGGACAAACTGCTATTAATCTAGCTGATCAATTAGTAGAACGTGGTGTGAAAATTCTAGGCACATCATTAGAAGACTTAGATCGTGCGGAAAACCGTGATAAATTCGAACATGCACTTACTGAATTGAATATTCCACAACCAAAAGGAAAGACAGCAACATCGGTTAGTGAAGCTGTAACGATTGCGACAGAAATCGGTTACCCAGTCCTTGTACGACCTTCATACGTACTTGGTGGAAGAGCGATGGAAATCGTGTATAAAGAAGCTGAGCTCCTTTATTACATGGAAAATGCAGTGAAAGTAAAACCAGAGCACCCAGTATTAATTGACCGCTATGTAACTGGTAAAGAACTGGAAGTTGATGCGATTTCTGATGGTGTAAACGTAGTAATTCCAGGAATTATGGAACATATCGAACGTGCAGGTGTCCACTCTGGAGATAGTATTGCTGTATATCCACCGCAAAACATCTCTCAAGAAGTGAAAAATAAAATTATTGATTACACAGTGGAGTTAGCAAAAGGTTTAAATATTATCGGACTATTAAACATTCAATATGTAGTAGCTAATGATGAAGTTTTCGTCATTGAAGTAAATCCACGTTCAAGCCGCACAGTACCATTCTTGAGTAAAATCACGAATGTTCCAATGGCAAACGTAGCAACGAAAGTTATTCTAGGTCAAAGTTTAGAAAGCCAAGGATATACAACTGGACTTGTACAAGAAAAGCAAGGGGTATTCGTTAAAGTACCGGTTTTCTCTTTCGCTAAATTAAGACGAGTAGACATTACATTAGGACCTGAGATGAAATCAACAGGTGAAGTAATGGGTAAAGATGCGACACTTGAAAAAGCCCTTTACAAAGGTTTAGTAGCATCAGGTATCCAAATGAAAGAACACGGATCAGTATTGCTAACAATAGCTGACAAAGATAAAGAAGAAGCATTATTACTAGCGAAGCGATTCCATAATATTGGCTTCCAACTAATTGCAACTAGTGGAACTGCATCGAAATTACAAGAACAAGGCATTCCAGTTAAAGTAGTTGATAAAATTGGTTCAGAAGGTCCTAACCTTTTAGACGTAATCCGAAATGGTGAAGCGCAATTTGTTATCAATACATTAACTAAAGGAAAACAACCAGAGCGTGACGGTTTCAGAATTCGACGTGAGTCAGTAGAAAATGGCATTGCATGTTTAACTTCATTGGATACAGCCGATGCAATTCTAAAAGTTATCGAATCTATGACATTCTCAAGCGAATCAATGAACGTGATTAAATAATAGAAAGGTGCAATCTAGTCATGAAAAACGAAAAATTAACGATCGTTAGTCAAAAAGAAATTGCACATTCCATTTTCGAGCTTACCCTTAAGGGTGAGCTCGTTTCTGAGATGAAACAGCCAGGACAGTTTGTGCATATTAAAGTAGCGGATAGCTTTGAACCACTTCTAAGAAGACCGATTTCCATTTGCTCAATCGACCAAGCGAACCATGAGTTTACGATGATCTATCGAGCGGAAGGAAGAGGAACAACCCTACTTACAGCTAGAGTAGCAGGAGAGCAAGTGGACGTATTAGGGCCATTAGGAAATGGCTTTCCTGTTGAAGAAGCGAATGTTGGCGAAACAGCTCTTCTAGTAGGTGGTGGAATTGGAGTGCCACCATTATATGAACTATCTCAAAGATTAGTAGAGCGTGGTGTTAAAGTCATTCATGTACTAGGTTTCCAATCAAAAGATGTGGCTTTCTATGAAGAAAAATTTGCGGCATTGGGTGAAACATACATAGCGACGGTAGATGGCACACTAGGAATAAAAGGATTTGTAACGGATGTAATTGAAAATCAAGGGATTGCATTTGATGTTCTGTATTCATGTGGACCAACACCGATGTTAAAAGCATTAGAAAACAATTACAGTGATAAGAAGTTATTCTTGTCACTTGAAGAAAGAATGGGATGCGGAATCGGCGCATGTTTCGCATGTGTATGCAAAACAAACGACGAACGCCCAGGACATAATTATAAAAAAGTATGTAGTGATGGCCCGGTATTCCGATCAGGAGAGGTGATACTATGAGCAGATTACACGTTGAACTACCTGGATTAAGCTTGAAAAATCCAATCATGCCTGCTTCTGGTTGCTTTGGATTCGGTAAAGAATATAGTGAACTATATGATTTGAACAAATTAGGTTCCATCATGATAAAAGCGACTACGCTTGAAACAAGATTCGGTAATCCTACACCTCGAGTAGCTGAAACACATGCGGGAATGCTTAATGCAATAGGGTTACAAAACCCAGGACTTGAGCATGTGATGAATAATGAATTGAAATGGTTAGAGCGATTCGACCTACCAATCATTGCAAATGTTGCTGGTTCACAAGAAGACGACTATGTAGAAGTGGCTAGACAAATCTCTACAGCTCCGAATGTAGCGGCATTAGAATTAAATATCTCTTGTCCAAACGTTAAAGAAGGCGGCATTGCTTTCGGTACGGATCCAGAAACAGCAAAGCGCCTAACGAAGAAAGTGAAAGAGGTATCGCAAGTTCCTGTTTATGTGAAGCTCTCTCCAAATGTAACGAATATCGCACAAATGGCTTTAGCAGTCCAAGATGGTGGAGCAGATGGATTAACGATGATTAATACATTGTTAGGTATGCGTTTAGATTTAATAACAGCACGTCCAGTTATCGCGAATAAAACAGGTGGCTTATCGGGTCCAGCAATCAAACCAGTTGCAATTCGTATGATTCATGAAGTAAGTCAACAAGTAAATATTCCAATCATCGGAATGGGTGGCATTTCAACTGCTGAAGATGTAATCGAATTCTTCTATGCAGGAGCGAGTGCAGTTGCAGTCGGGACAGCAAATTTTGTTGATCCATTTGTTTGTCCAACAATTATCGATAAACTTCCAGCTTTATTAGATGAACTTGGGTGTGAACATATTTCAGAATGCACGGGAAGGAGTTGGAAATAATGAATAAATCGCTTATTATTGCGCTTGATTTCAGTACAGCAGATGAACTAAAACAATTTCTTGATGGATTTCCAAATGAGCAGCTATATGTAAAAATCGGGATGGAACTATTCTATCAAGCAGGTCCAGCTATTATAAATGAAATTAAAAGCAGAGGTCATAAAATTTTCTTAGATTTAAAACTGCATGATATTCCAAATACAGTGAAGCAAGCAATGAAAGGCTTGGCTAAGTTAGATGTTGATTTAGTAAACGTACATGCAGCTGGTGGTAAGAAAATGATGGAGGCGGCATTAGAAGGCTTAATCGAAGGAACTCCAGAAGGGAAAAAGCGCCCGTTGATTATTGCTGTAACACAGCTGACAAGTACGACAGAAGTAGCGATGAAATCGGAGCAAAGAATCGCTATTTCCCTCGAAGAATCGGTAACATCGTATGCAACACTTACAAAAGAAGCAGGTTTAGATGGTGTGGTTTGTTCTCCCCATGAGGTGGAAAGGATTCATGAATTATTAGGACAAGATTTCTTAACGGTAACGCCGGGCATCAGAATGGCAAGTGAAGATGTACATGATCAAAAGCGCGTAGCAACACCAGAGAAAGCTAGATTACTAGGAACGAATGCAATTGTTGTTGGACGATCCATTACAAAGGCATCATCACCATTAGAAGCATACAAAGCAGTAAATAGAGCCTGGGAGGGAACAGAAGCATGAAAGTAAGCATTGCTGAAAAATTATTAGACATTAAAGCCGTATTTTTACAACCAAATGATCCATTCACTTGGTCTTCAGGTATGAAATCTCCAATATATTGCGATAATCGATTAACTTTATCGTATCCGGCTGTTCGCAAAGAAATTGCGAAAGGCTTAACGCAATTAATTCATGAGTTTTATCCAGGGGCAGAACTTATTGCTGGAACAGCGACTGCGGGTATCCCACATGCTGCTTGGGTAAGCGATGAAATGAACTTACCAATGTGTTACATTCGCTCAAAAGCAAAGGGACATGGAAAAGGCAATCAAATTGAAGGACTTGCCACTCCAGGGCAGAAAGTTGTGGTAGTAGAAGATTTAATTTCAACTGGTGGGAGTGTAATCACAGCTGTTAAAGCTCTACGTGAAGCTGGTTGTGAAGTATTAGGTGTTGTATCAATCTTCACTTATGAGTTAGAAAAAGGTCAAACACAGTTGGATGCTGAAGGCATTATTAACCATTCTTTAAGCAACTTTTCCACTTTAGTAGAAGTTGCTAAAGATAAAGGCTATATTGAAAGCAATGATGTAGAAAAGTTAACAAAATGGTGTGAGAATCCAACTGAAACAGCTTGGATGGAAAATTAATTAAGATATTTAATGTAAAACGCCTTGTCGATGAAAAATTGATAAGGCGTTTTTATATAGGATTATTTATTATTTTTATGTAATGCTTCAAATTCCTCACGTAAAATGGAATATAGCTTAATGTCTCTATGTTTTCCTTTAATGAATAGTCCTTTTCGAATAACTCCTTCTAATGTCATTCCGATTTTTTCCATTACTCTTTGTGAGCCAATATTTTCGGCTAAACACCTTGCTTCGATTCGAATCGTATTCATTTCATGAAAGCCAAACGATAGGACTGCTTGTGCTGCTTCAGTTACGAAGCCTTTATTCCAATAATGTTCAGACAATGCATAACCAATCTCTGCTGTTTGGTGTCTTGGTTGCCAAGCAACGAAATTGATTGTTCCTATTATTTTATTATTCTCTTTTAATTCAATCCCCCATGGAGCCAACCGATGAAGTGTATATTGCTGCAAGACAAAATGAATGTAGCCTCTTGTATCGGTTAATGTGCGGTGTGGTTCCCATGATACATACTGGCTTACGATCGGGTTTGATGTATACTCATACATATCTTCAGCATCTTTCAATGTGATTTTTCTTAGTAGGAGACGTTTTGTTTCAAGTATAGGTAGTTGTTCAAATATCGATCCAATTTCCATACAATCCTCCTATCTCGCTTCATGTTTTCATTATATACGCATGACAATTAAATAAGAAGAGTGTATATTTCTTAAAAAAAGAAAACAGGCTGTCCGAAAAGTGATTGAAAATCACTTTTCGAATGCCCTTTTACGCTTTGTTAGCCCTCCGAAGTAGTTTACGTGAACTAGATAAAACTGCTGATTATGTCAGAATACCTATATTTGGCGCTTTCGTCTAGATGAAACCCATGTTTCTTCTTAATAATTAAGGAGTTACTTTCCAATAAATCAAACAAGTATAGTTAATAGGATTTATCCCGTTCAAACTGGCGCTAAGACTCCCACTACAAAACGAAAGTAAAAGCGAAGACGTTTAAGTGGGAGATGAAGCGCCAGTAAGAACCCGATTGGTTCAACTAATAATCGGTGGGGGATGGACGAAAACCCCCACCGATTAAAGTTTCACTTTATTGGACAATCCCTTTTTCATGTTTTATTTCTTTAGCTTTAATACTCCATCCGCATCTGGTGTAACATAAATAGTATTTTGATTATCATATGTGACAAAGCCAGGTTTAGATCCTCTAGGTTTCTTTACGTGGCGGATTTGCGTGTAATCAACAGGAACACCGCTTGAGTTTCTCGCTTTACTATAGAAGGCTGCAAGCATAGCAGCTTCATGAATCGTTTGATCAGATGGTGAACTATTACGAATAACAACATGAGAACCTGGGATATCTTTCGTATGAAACCAAAGATCATCTCTGCTACTTAGTTTATTCGTTAAATATTCGTTTTGTTTATTATTCTTACCAACAAGGATCGTATCGCCATTTGAAGAAACATATTCATCTAGGACAGGCTTTGTTTCTTTTTTCTTTTTTGAGCCTTTTTTATGGCGCTGTTTTAGATAACCACCTTCTTGAAGCTCCTCACGCATTTCTTCAATGTCTTTTGGTTCGGCTGAGTCGAGCTGTTGTATCAAGGCATCGAAGTATTTTACTTCTTCCGTGGCTAATTGAATTTGCACTGTAACCACTTCAATTGCATTTTTCGATTTTTGATATTTTTTAAAGTAATTTTGTGCATTTTGCGAAGGGGATTTTTGAGGGTTCAACGGAATTTTAACTGTTTTACCTTCTTCATCATAGTAGTTAATTACTTCTATTTCAGACATCCCTTGTTCTAATTGATAGATGTTAGCTGTTAAAAGTTCACCGTATAACTTGAATCTTTCACCTTTTTCGCTTTCTTCTAAGGTTCTTTCAAGTTTAACGATTTTCTTCTCATTTTTTTCTTTTTCATTAATGATAAATCTTTCTAAGTCTTGAGCCTGCTGTTTAATTCGATCACGAGCAGCTTTACCGAAATAGAAACGATCTAACATTTCACTTAACGAATTAAAGTTTTTTGTCTGTCCGGTAATATGCTGTAATGGGATGCAATAAAAAATCTCTTTATTGTCCGTTTGCATAATGCATGGATGATATGTCTCTTGTTGGAAAAGAGACATGACTTGACTAAATGCTTGAACCACTTGATCTTGGGTAGGTAATTTGCTTTGGAATAATATTTCTTTTGCTAATAAAGGTGAAATACCACCAAATGCTTGAACAATTTGTTTATCAAGCTTCCCGGCGTTAAAGTCTAAAGCTTTTAATACATCCTCTGGATTGGCAGTCAGTGGATTTCGCTTGTTCTGTTCTGGAGGGAACTTATATTCCTGGCCCGGTAGGATAGCGCGATATGAATTCACAGCGTATGATACATGTTTAATACTATCTAGTATTAAATTTGTTTCTTTATTTAAAAGAATGATATTGCTATGACGCCCCATGATTTCGACAATTAAACTTTTATAACTAACATCACCTATTTCATCCCGACCTTTAATGTCAAAAATGATGATGCGATCTTGTTCTTTTTGATAAATATTTTCTATGATTGCTCCTTCAAGATGCTTGCGCAGAAGCATACAGAACATCGGTGGATCTTGTGGGTTCTCATATGCTTCGTTAGTTAGCTGTGCTCGGCTGTAACTTGGGTGAGCAGAAAGTAGTAGCTTATGGTTTTTCCCATTTGCTCGAATCATAATGATGATTTCATTTTGGTAAGGTTGGTGGATTTTGTTGATTCTGCCACCATTTATTGTTTGTGTGAATTCTTCACACATCGCTTTTGTAAATAGTCCATCAAATGCCATATTTGTATCTTCCTTTTCTTTTGTCTAGTTAAGGTTTTTGTTAAGTAAAAGTGAATCACTTCACTTCAGAAAGACCAATGATGGTTTTTCGCTGTATAACCTTATATCTGCCGCGTGTCTCCTTTTTATTTGGAAGAAATACAAAAAAGTAAAATCATCAATAAAAAGGAACCTTGACGGTTTTCTTAATTATAGCATTTTTTTACGGTTGTCTGAATAAGCATGGTTACAAGAAGGACAACTCTTAGCTGTTGTTTTGGAGAATGGGAGTGAGAACAATTCATGGTGTTTAGAGAAATGGACAAGGCGGAGCTCGAATCCACCTTGAAAACCAATGTGCAAAGCGGATTAGGTGAAGAAGAAGTAGAAAGAAGGTTGCAAGAGTCAGGTTTAAATGAATTGCAAGAAGGTGAGAAGAGGTCCGCGCTCTTAATGTTTTTTTCTCAATTTAAAGATTTTATGATTCTAGTATTATTAGCAGCTACGTTGATTTCAGGTCTGCTCGGCGAATATATTGATGCCATTGCCATCATTGCTATTGTTGTGATCAATGCAATTATGGGTTTTGTGCAAGAACATAAAGCAGAGAAGTCGCTTGATGCATTAAAAGAAATGTCTGCTCCTCAAGTAAATGCTTTACGTGAAGGAAAATGGTCGAAAATACATTCGAAACAAGTCGTTGTCGGAGATGTTTTGAAGTTTAGTACAGGCGATCGCATAGGAGCTGACCTTCGAATTGTGGAAGCTAGTTCATTAGAAATTGAAGAGTCAGCACTAACAGGTGAATCCATTGCAGTGAATAAAACAGGTGCATCCGTTTTTCATCATGTAAATAGTATTGGTGATGAAGAAAATATGGCGTTCATGGGGACGATGGTCGCTCGAGGAAATGGTGTTGGTATTGTAACGGCAACTGGGATGAACACAGAAATGGGACAAATTGCTGATATGTTGCAATCTGCAAAAGCGATGATTACACCATTACAACATAAGTTGGAACAGCTTGGGAAAATATTAATTGTAGTTGCTATTCTATTAACCATCTTGGTAATTGGATTAGGGGTTTTTCAAGGAAATAGTGTATATACGATGGTGTTAGCAGGTGTATCACTTGCCGTTGCTGCAATTCCAGAAGGGCTTCCTGCCATAGTAACAGTTGCTCTTTCTCTTGGTGTACAAAGGATGATTAAACAAAAAGCCATCGTACGTAAATTACCAGCTGTAGAGACTTTAGGGTGTGCGTCAGTTATTTGCTCAGATAAAACTGGAACTTTAACTCAGAATAAAATGACTGTAACTACTGTCTGGGATAGTGGGCATACATGGCATATTGATGGAAAAGGAAATGAAACGCATGGCTTATTTTCTCTGAATGGTCAAGCTGTCGATAAAATAAGTAAATCCATGCAGCAGCTGCTGACTTTTGGTTTATTGTGCAATGCATCAGAAGTAAGAGAAGTGGAAGGAAAGTTGGTTGTTGAAGGGAGTGCAACGGAAGGAGCAATGCAAGTTGCTGCTATAAAAGCAGGTATAACGAAGGAGCTACTTCTCCAACAATTTACAATTGTGAGAGAATACCCGTTTGATTCTACTAGGAAAATGATGAGCGTAATCGTAAAGGATGGAAATGGTCAATATTTTGTTGTTACAAAAGGAGCACCGGATGTCCTACTAGGGAAGTGCAAATCCATTCTTTGGGAAGAAAGAGCTAAAATAATTGATAATCGAAGCGTTGCAGCGGTTCAAGATGCAATCGATGATTTAGCGTCACAAGCGCTCAGAACCATTGCAATAGGATATAAAAAAGTGACTTCTACCTCAATTAATATGCATGAACGTGAAATTGAGCGAGATTTAACATTTATCGGTCTTCAAGGAATTATCGATCCTCCAAGACCAGAGGTAAAAGATGCAGTAAGTGAATGTAATAAAGCTGGTATTAAAACGATTATGATAACGGGAGACCATGTTGCAACGGCAACAGCTATCGCAAAACAGCTAGGCATTCTACAAAATGATGATATTGTTATTGAAGGTAGAGAATTGAATGAAATGAGTGTGGAAGAATTAGAAGAAGTAGTTGAACATGTTGCCGTATTCGCTCGCGTTTCACCTGAACATAAGTTAAAAATCGTAAAAGCTTTACAAAATAAAGGACATGTTGTTGCAATGACAGGGGATGGTGTTAATGATGCACCGGCCATTAAGGCTGCGGACATCGGTGTTGCAATGGGAATAACAGGTACGGATGTATCAAAAGAAGCTTCGGCACTTGTATTATTAGATGATAATTTCGCCACGATTAAAGCTGCAATAAAGGAAGGACGAAATATTTATGAAAATATTCGTAAATTCATACGTTACTTGCTTGCTTCCAATGTGGGTGAAATATTAGTTATGTTGTTCGCTATGTTACTTGCATTGCCATTACCATTAACGGCTATCCAAATATTATGGGTGAACTTAGTGACGGATGGCTTGCCAGCAATGGCATTAGGTTTAGACAAAGCTGAGGATAATGTAATGAAACGTAAACCTAGAAATCCAAAAGAAGGTGTGTTTTCAAGAGGATTAGGTTGGAAAATTATTTCTCGTGGTTTTTTAATTGGAGGGGCTACATTACTAGCTTTTATAACGGCGTTGAAAAATAATCCTGGCAATTTGGCATATGCTCAAACAATCGCTTTTACGACACTTGTAATGGCACAATTAATCCATGTGTTCGATTGTAGAAGTGAAAAGAATATATTTGCTCGGAATCCGTTCGGTAATAAATATTTAATAGGAGCTGTTCTCCTTTCATTATTAATGATTATTCCAGTCATTTATTTACCATCGTTGCAAGGGATTTTCGGAACAGTTGCTATTGTACCAAAAGATTGGTTGCTCGTATTAGGAATGTCAGCACTGCCAACTTTTTTATTAGCGGGTTCATTTTTCATAAGAAAAACACAATAATTTATGTTATAATTGTAAAGGTAGTAGAGTGTCCTCTATTACCTTTTTGTTTTTTTTACGCTATAAAGTACGATATGAATTTCAATAGAAAGAAGTCTAATTATAAAGTGAAAACTTTGGGCGGACGTTTAATCTTGTGCCTACAAAGCTCGAAACATAGCCCACAATGATGTGGTGGAATTGGAAGTGATTAACATGGTTGTTAGCATGACTGGATACGGTCGAGGAATTAGTGGAAACGAGAATTTGCGGATTATTGTTGAAGTGAAAACAGTAAATCACCGCTTTTGTGAGTATCATATAAGAATGCCTCGGCAGTTACTTGTTTTAGAGGATAAGATTAAGAAACAACTAGGATCTTATATGAGAAGAGGACGTGCTGAAGTTTTTATCACTGTAGAAGGTGATGGACTCATACATAAAAAGCTTGTTGTCGACTGGTCTTTATTAGATCAATATATGAATAGTCTAGATATTATTTCAAATAAGTATCAAATGCACCCGAATAATGCTCTTCATACTATTTCCCAGTTGGAAGATGTTTTTATCATCCAAGAGGAACAAGCTAACTCTCCTGAAATTGAATCGCATATTATGAATGCGGTTAATGAAGCTGGAGAAGAGCTAAAACGTATGCGGCAAGAAGAAGGTATGCAAATGAAAATAGATATTCAGCAACACCTAGATAAGCTTAGAGAAATTGCTGAAAAGGTAAAAGGCTTTGCTCCAATCGTTATTGGGCAATATAGAGATCGATTGCAACAAAGAATGACGGAATTTACTTCTGGAATGGTAGATGAAACGAGATTGCTGAATGAGGTTGCTATTTTTACAGATAAAGCGGATATTAATGAAGAGATTATCAGATTGAATAGTCATATTTCACAAGTGTTTGCAACGTTGAATAGTAATGAGGCAATGGGGAGAAAATTAGATTTTCTTGTTCAAGAAATGAATCGGGAAGTGAATACAATCGGTTCGAAAGCAAATGATTCAAACATTGCAATTAAAGTGGTTGAAATGAAAAGCTTGCTTGAAAAAGTAAAAGAACAAATTCAAAATATTGAATAATCATCGTTTATAGCATCTTAGAGAAGGTCAGACTAGTAATACGATAATTGGAGGATCATCATGTCAATAAAGTTGATTAACATTGGCTTTGGAAATATCGTCTCGGCGAATCGTATTATTTCTATTGTAAGTCCAGAATCTGCGCCTATTAAAAGAATAATACAAGAAGCGAGAGATAAAGGTTCACTAATCGATGCTACATACGGTAGAAGAACGAGAGCTGTAATTGTAACGGATAGTGACCATGTGATCTTGTCTGCCGTGCAGCCTGAAACTGTAGCTTCAAGGTTGCATGATAAAGATGATCAAGTCGAGGAAGGATAAGTGGGAAGAATGAAAGAAAAAGGATTGTTAATTGTATTATCAGGTCCTTCGGGCGTTGGAAAAGGAACTGTTCGAAAAGAGTTGTTTTCACAAGAGGATCTTGGTTTTCAATATTCGATTAGTATGACAACGCGTCAACCTCGTGAGGGAGAGGTTGACGGTGTCGATTATTTCTTTAAATCCCGCGGTGAGTTTGAAGAATTAATCAAGCAAGGTAAGCTTTTAGAATATGCCGAGTTTGTAGGGAACTATTATGGAACACCTGTTGACTATGTTCGTCAAACAATTTCGGAAGGAAAAGATGTTTTTCTTGAAATAGAAGTGCAAGGAGCTCGTCAAATTCGTGAGAAATTCCCTGAAGCATTATTCATTTTCTTGGCACCGCCAAGTTTATCTGAATTAAAAAGTCGTATTATTGGTCGTGGAACGGAATCCGAAGATGTGATTGCCAATAGACTTAAAACAGCAAAAGAAGAAATTGAAATGATGGATTTATATGATTATGTAGTAGAAAACGACACAGTCGAGTCTGCTTGTGATAAAATAAAATCCATTGTTGTTGCAGGTCACTGTAACAGAGAATATGTAGCAAAAAGATACTTAAAAATGTTGGAGGCTGAATAAATATGTTATATCCTTCTATTGATTCATTATTAAATAAGATTGATTCAAAGTATTCACTTGTATCGGTAGCGGCAAAGCGCGCTAGACACATGCAAGTTCACGAAGATCAACGTATTGCAAAACCTGTTTCATATAAAAATGTTGGGAAAGCATTAGAAGAAATTAATGCAGGTATCCTAACATATTCGCATGAAGCACCTGAACATTCTCAAAACTAATATAAACCACAGGAACCTTGTCCTTTTTCGACAAGGTTTTCTGTTTTTTTAAAATGTCTAGCTTCAGCACCCAGCGCCTAGTAGACTTTCCCCCTCCTCCTTACGATAAGTCAACATCGAATCGCTTTTAGCTCGTAGTGTTTATGCGGAGGTGGTCCGGTCTATACGTCGCTAACCAGGTGCTTTTAGCTTTTCTTAAATAGATGAAAAAAAGTTAAGCATCCTTCATAATAGAAACAGAATGTAACGGGAGGAAAGTAGAATGTTAAAGAACAAGAAGATTTTGTTATGTGTGACTGGCGGAATCGCAGTTTTTAAAGCAGCCGCATTTACTAGTAAATTGACGCAACAAGGTGCAGAAGTGAAAGTAATTATGAGTGAATCTGCGACAAAGTTTGTCACGCCATTAACCTTTCAAGCGTTATCTCGAAATGAAGTATATACAAGTATTTTTCAAGAAAACAATCCGAAGGTAGTTGCTCACATTGATTTAGCTGATTGGGCAGATGCTGTCGTAATTGCTCCTGCAACAGCTAATATTATTGGTAAGCTGGCAAATGGAATTGCTGATGATATGATATCAACCATTTTGTTAGCGACAACTGCTGATGTTCTTGTGGCGCCAGCGATGAATGTACATATGTATGCTCACCCTGCTGTTCAGAAGAATATGGATACGTTAAGAAGCTTTGGATATTCATTTATTGAGCCAGGAGAGGGATATTTAGCTTGTGGTTACACTGGTAAAGGAAGATTAGAAGAACCTGAGGCGATGATTGAATACTTAAATCGTCATTTTATAAATAAAATGAACAATCAAGATTTAGTTGGGAAAAAAATCTTGATAACAGCTGGTCCAACAAAAGAAAAAATCGACCCAGTTCGCTTCCTTACAAATCGTTCAACTGGGAAAATGGGCTATGCAATTGCTGAAGTAGCTGCTCAAATGGGTGCCGAAGTAACCCTTGTATCAGGTCCGGTTTCACTTGATGCCCCTAACAATGTAACTATTATTCGGGTAGAGTCGGCTCGCGATATGTATGAAGCAGTCATGAGTCAATATGATGACCAAGATGTTGTTATTAAAACAGCAGCTGTTGCTGATTATCGACCAAAAATTGTTCACGAAAGCAAAATGAAAAAGAAATTCGGGGATTTAAGTATTGAATTAGAACGAACAAACGATATTTTAATGGAGCTAGGTCAAACTAAAAAAGATCAGATTCTTGTTGGGTTTGCCGCTGAAACAGATAACGTGGAACATTATGCAAAAGCAAAATTAGAAAAGAAAAGAGCCGATATGATTGTTGCAAACAATGTTGCAGTAGAAGGGGCAGGCTTTGCAAGTGAAACGAATCAAGTGTCTATTTATAAGAAAGACGGAACAGTTACAGATGTTCCAATGATGAGTAAGCATGATGTTGCTAAAAAAATTCTCGGAGAAATTGCAAGTTTGTTAAAGAAGGATTGATATAAATGGAAATCGCGTCTGTTATTGTGGATGTTCCTACTAGACAAACGGATAACGCATACGATTATTTAGTACCAAGCGCTTGGGAAGGAATGGTTGTTCCAGGTATTAGGGTCATAGTTCCCTTTGGTCCAAGAAAAGTCCAAGGATTTGTAGTTGGTTTAAAAAACAGTAGCGACGTTACAAAATTAAGAGAGATTGATTCTCTATTTGATATAGAGCCCGTCTTAAACGAGGAATTATTACAGCTTGGGGATTGGTTAACGAAGGAAACATTATGCTTGAAAATCGCTGCTTATCAGGCGATGTTGCCAGCTGCTTTAAAAGCGAAGTACAAAAAATTCCTCAAATTAAAAACAGGCATTCAAAACATCGATTGCAATTTACAAAAATATTTCCACCAAAATGAATTGGTTGATTTCGAAGCTGCAATGGAGCATGCATTTGCCAAGCTTTTTAAGAAGGAGATTGAAGCAGGTCATATAGAAGTCGTCTACCAAGTGAAAAACAAAGGCAATAAGAAAACGGAAAGAAGCGTTCGGTTATTGCATAATGAAGAAGAACTTCATAATGATAAACGATCTTTAAATAAGAGTGCTCGTAAACAAATCAAGCTAATAGATTTTTTACTTGAACATCCTGCTACTCAACCTCTTCAAAAGCTGTTACAGATGTCTGGTTGCGGGGAAAGTGTTGTAAAAGCATTAGAGGAGAAAGGGATTGTCGAAATCATTCAAACAGAAGTTTATCGTGATCCTTTAAAAGAACGTGAATTTGCAACTAGCAGCCATCTTCCGTTAACAGAAGAACAATCTATTGTTTTTGAATCTGTTAAGAATAGTCTAGTAAATCATTTAGACGATGTTTTTCTTTTGCATGGAGTAACTGGTAGTGGGAAGACAGAAGTATATTTACAAAGTATTGATGTGGCGTTGAACCAAGGGAAAGAAGCAATTATGCTCGTTCCAGAAATTTCATTAACCCCTCAAATGGTTAAACGATTTAAAGAACGCTTTGGTGATCGGGTTGCGGTATTTCATAGTGGTTTATCCATTGGAGAAAAATACGATGAATGGCGCAGAATATATCGTAAAGAAGTACAGGTTGTTGTAGGAGCTCGTTCAGCTATCTTTTCACCTTTTCAAAACTTAGGAATTATCATTATAGATGAGGAACATGAAGGTAGTTATAAACAAGAAGAAACACCTCGTTATCATACACGAGATGTAGCGATTGAAAGAGGAAAATATCATCATTGCCCAATCATATTAGGGAGTGCTACCCCAACTCTTGAATCATTTGCAAGAGCGAAAAAATACGTTTACAAGCTACTCACATTAAAGAATCGTGTAAATAATAGACCGTTACCAGCAGTAGATATTGTTGATATGCGTGAAGAACTACGAAGTGGTAATCGCTCTGTTTTCTCAAAGCTTCTTTTAGAAAAGATTCAAGATCGTCTAGAGAAAAAGGAACAATCAATATTGCTATTAAATAAAAGAGGTCATTCTTCTTTTGTTATGTGTCGTAGCTGCGGTGATGTGACACAATGCCCGAACTGTGAAATCTCATTAACGTTCCATAAGTATAATAGTATGTTAAAATGCCATTACTGTGGTTATGAAGAACGGATGGGAACGAATTGTCGAGCTTGTGGCAGCGATGCTATTCGCTTTTTCGGAACAGGAACTCAAAAGGTGGAAGAAGAGCTTTTGAAGCTTATGCCAGAAGCAAGGGTTATTCGAATGGATGTTGATACGACTAGCAAGAAAGGAAGTCATGAAAAGCTTTTACAACATTTTCAATCAGGCAAAGCCGATATTTTGCTTGGAACACAAATGATTGCAAAAGGTTTAGATTTTCCAAATGTTACGTTGGTTGGTGTACTTTCTGCCGATACGATGCTTCATTTACCTGATTTTCGTTCATCTGAAAAAACCTTTCAATTACTTACTCAAGTAAGTGGACGAGCAGGAAGACATGAGCTGCCGGGAGAAGTTGTCATTCAGTCTTATACACCTGATCATTACTCAATTGTATTAGCAGCACAGCAGCATTACGAGACTTTTTTCGCTCATGAAATGGTAATAAGAAGGCAGAATTTATATCCACCTTATTATTATATTACACTCATAACGGTATCACATGAGGATTTAATGAAGACTATCTCTACGACAGAGAAGGTTACGAAATATATTAAGAGCGGATTGTCCCCACAAGCGATTGTTTTAGGACCTGCTGCTTCACCCATACCGCGCATTAATAATAGATACCGTTATCAATGTTTGATAAAATACAAACGTGAACCACAATTGAATGAAAAGCTTAAAAAAATCATTGAGCATTATCAACAAGAAATGGGCCAAAAAGGGTTACAAATTATTATTGATCAACACCCACAGATTATGATGTAGAAATGAGGAAGTAAATTGGCATTATTAAAAATTGTTACACATCCCAATGCTATTTTGGAAAAGAAATGTGAAGACGTGACGGTCTTTGACGATAAATTGGCAAAACTGTTAGATAACATGTATGACACTATGGTAAATGCGGATGGAGTTGGTCTTGCTGCACCTCAAGTGGGTGTTGCAAAACGAATTGCCATCGTAGAGATTGATCCTGAAGAAGGTACGTTAGAAATGATCAATCCAGAAATTATAGAAAGTAAAGGCTCTGAAGTGGATGTAGAAGGCTGTTTAAGCTTTCCTGGAATTTATGGAGAAGTAGAACGTGCTTATTCGATTACTATTCAAGCACAGGATCGTGATGGAAAAGTATTTATTCTGCAAACAGAAGATTTCCATGCCCGTGCAATTCAGCATGAAATAGATCATTTGGATGGGATTTTATTCACGTCAAAAGTAACTCGATATATAGATGAAGAAGAATTTGAAGGGTATGAAGAAGAATGACAAAAATTATATTTATGGGAACACCAGATTTCTCTGTTCCAGTGTTACAAAGAGTACTACAAGATGGCTATGAAGTAATTGCGGTCGTAACACAGCCAGATCGACCGGTGGGAAGAAAGCGTGTGTTAACACCGCCACCTGTTAAAGTAGAAGCGTTAAAGCATAACATTCCTGTTTATCAACCAGAAAAAATCCGCAATCGTGAAGATTTAGAAGAAATACTAGCATTGCAACCTGATTTAATCATTACAGCAGCATTTGGGCAAATCCTTCCGAAAGAGCTGCTAGAGGCTCCTAAATTAGGGTGCATTAATGTGCATGCTTCTTTGTTACCTGAATTAAGAGGTGGAGCGCCAATTCATTATTCGATTCTAGAGGGTAAAACAGAAACAGGCATTACGATTATGTATATGGCTGAAAAGTTAGATGCAGGGGATATACTTACGCAAGTAACGGTTGAAATTGCTGAAGATGATAATGTTGGAACCTTACATGATAAATTGAGTGCTGCTGGTTGTGAGCTTCTTTCAGAAACATTACCAAAACTTATTGCTGGCGAACTAACGCCTATTCCTCAAGATGACAGCAAAGCTACCTTTGCATCAAATATTAAGCGTGAACAAGAAAAGATTGATTGGTCAGTTGAAGGAGAAGTAATTTACAATAAAGTACGAGGACTAAACCCATGGCCAGTTGCATATACAACTCTTCAAGGTAAAGTGCTGAAAGTATGGGCTTCTGAAAAAGTAGAAAATCATGTCCAAGGTGCTCCTGGTGAAATTATTGCAATTGAAGAAGATGGATTTATTGTGAAAACGGGCAATAATATTTCTATCAAAGTTACAGAATTGCAACCTTCGGGCAAGAAGAAAATGTCTACATTTGATTTCTTAAGAGGTGCAGGTTCTCAATTGAAATCAGGAGAAAAATTAGGGGTCGAACATGAGTAAAAAAACAAAAAGCAAAAGTGTGAGAGAACTAGCACTAGATTTGATACTATCTGTTGAAAAAAATCAATCGTACAGCAATTTAGCTTTAAATAGTGTCATTAATAAAAATAACTTATCTTCTGCTGATAGCGGGTTATTAACAGAAATAACATATGGAACGATCCAACGAAAACTCACTTTAGATTATTTTTTAGAACCGTTTTTGAACAATAAAAATAAAATTGATGATTGGGTTATAATTTTACTACGATTGTCGCTGTACCAAATGCACTATTTAGATAAAATCCCTGATCATGCGGTTATTTTTGAAGCGGTAGAAATTGCGAAGAAAAAAGGTCATAAAGGGATTTCAAGCATGGTCAATGGCGTTCTTCGAAGCATTCAGCGAAAAGGTGTTCCATCTCTGGATCTAATTAAAGATGCTGAAGAGCGAATTGCGATTGAAACAAGTCACCCACTTTGGTTAGTGAAACGCTGGGCTTCTCAATATGGATTAGATAAAACTAGAGAAATGTGTGCCTTCAATCTGTTACCTCCTCAACAAACAGCTAGAATAAATGCTTTGAAAACAAATCGTGAATCATTAATCAAAGAATTGGAAGAAGAAGGTTATATGGTTGAAGCAAGCGATGTTGTCCCGGATGCAATAATCTGTCTACGTGGAAATCTCGCGCATTCGAAAGCATTCGAAAACGGGCTACTAACTATTCAAGATGAAAGCTCAATGCTTGTTTCTTATGCTCTAGATGCACATAATGATGATAAAGTTTTAGATTGCTGTGCGGCTCCAGGAGGAAAAACGACTTCTATTGCCGAAAAACTTACAAACGGATCTGTTGTAGCGCTGGATTTACATGAACATAAAGTGAAGCTTATTGAACAACAAGCCAATCGACTTGGATTGAAAAATATTACAACTATTGCTTTAGATGCAAGGAAAGCAACAGATACGTTCCAACAAGCGTATTTTGACAAAATATTAGTAGATGCACCTTGCTCAGGGCTGGGTGTAATGAGAAGAAAGCCAGATGTAAAATATACGAAGAGTGAAAGTGATATTCATAAGCTTGCGACAATTCAAATGGATATTTTAAATGCTGCCACTTCACTATTAAAGCCAGGTGGAACATTAGTGTACAGTACATGTACAGTAGACAAAGAGGAAAATGAAAAAGTAGTTCAGCAATTCTTACAGCAACATACAGATTTCATAGAAGACAATAAGATGAAGGATCGACTACCAGAAAGTATTCGTCCTTTTGCAACTGGAAATAAACTACAACTGTTCCCACAAGATGTTGAAAGCGATGGCTTTTACATTGCTTGTTTTAGAAAGAAGGTAAATTAATGAATCAAAAAGAAAATACAACTGTAGAAGTTAAACCATCCATTTATTCTTTACAACCAGATGAATTAAAAGAATGGTTGAAGGAAAACGGTGAGAAACCATTCCGTTCTGATCAAATTTTACAATGGTTATATAAGCAAAGAGTACAGAGTTTTGAGGATATGTCCAACTTATCTAAAGATTTACGTACAAAACTAGATGAGCATTTCACATTAACAACGTTGAAAACAATTATTCAACAAACATCAGCAGATGGAACGATTAAATTCTTGTTTGAATTGCAAGATGGTTACTCAATTGAAACGGTATTGATGCGACATGAATACGGCAATTCTGTTTGTGTAACAACGCAGGTAGGTTGTCGAATTGGTTGTACGTTCTGTGCTTCTACATTAGGTGGCTTAAAACGAAATCTAGAAGCTGGGGAAATCGTTGCTCAAGTTGTAAAAGTACAACAAGCATTAGATGAAATGGATGAGCGTGTAAGCTCGATCGTTATTATGGGAATTGGGGAACCGTTTGATAATTATGATAATATGATGTCATTCTTGAAAATCGTTAATAGTGAGAAAGGGCTTCATATTGGAGCGCGTCATATTACTGTTTCAACAAGTGGAATTATACCGAAAATATATAAGTTTGCTGATGAGGAAATGCAAATCAATTTTGCCATTTCATTACATGCACCAAACAATGAATTGCGCGGTAAGTTAATGCCAATTAATAGAGCGTATAGTCTGCCTAAATTAATGGAAGCTGTAAAATACTATACGGAAAAAACAGGCCGACGAATTACGTTCGAATATGGTTTGTTTGGTGGCGAAAACGATCAGGTGGAACATGCTATTGAGCTTGCGAATTTAATTAAAGGATTAAAATGCCACGTGAATTTAATACCTGTAAACTATGTACCAGAACGTGATTATGTAAGAACACCAAAAGAGCAAATTAAATTATTTGAACAAACGTTAAAGGATAAAGGTGTCAATGTAACAGTTCGTAGAGAACAAGGTCATGACATCGATGCAGCTTGTGGACAACTTCGAGCGAAAGAGCGAAAAGAAGAGACGAGGTGAACAAAATGAAAGCTGTTTTTAAAACAGACCGTGGCAAAGTTAGGCAGCATAATGAAGACAACGGTGGAATTTTTGAAACTGAAAATGGCTTTTTATGTATTGTAGCTGATGGTATGGGGGGACACCGTGCTGGGGATGTTGCCAGTAGTATGACTTTGTCGTATTTAAAGGATTCGTGGAGTCAAGCAGAGAAAATTTCTACACCAGAATTGGCTGAAGCGTGGTTGAAGGAACATATTCAAAAAGTGAATAAGGTTTTGTTTGACCATGCTACTACTCATGAAGATTGCCAAGGTATGGGGACAACGCTTGTTGCGGCTTTATGTACTGATCGGTTTACGACTATTGCTAATATTGGTGATAGTCGCTGTTACATCTATAATGAAAGCGGCTTTAAACAACTCACTGAAGATCATTCGCTAGTCAATGAATTAGTTCGAACAGGACAAATTAGTCGGGAAGATGCGATGCATCATCCAAGAAAAAATGTATTATTAAGAGCATTGGGGACGGAACCAACTGTAGAAATGGATATTTTAACGATTGTGTTTGAAGAGGGAGATTCTCTTTTATTATGTTCAGACGGACTATCTAACAAGGTTAGTGAACAAGATATGCAGGCTGTTATCACGCTGAATGAATCGATTGAGAATCAAGCTGAGAGTCTTATCTCGATGGCAAATGATAATGGCGGGGAAGACAATATTACGCTCGTGCTCTTACAATATAATAGTGATGAAAGAGAAAGCGGGTCATTATCATGTTAATCGGTAAGCGTATATACGGTCGCTACAAATTAGTCCGTATGATCGGCGGAGGAGGAATGGCTAACGTATATCTTGCTCAAGATATGATACTTGAAAGAGAAGTAGCTGTTAAAATCCTCCGCATGGATTTTAATAATGATGAGGAGTTTATTAAAAGGTTCAATAGAGAAGCACAATCAGCAACAAGCCTATATCATCCTAATATTGTTAGTATTTACGATGTTGGTGAAGAAGATGATATCTATTTCATCGTTATGGAATATGTAAAAGGATTAACATTGAAGCAATATATTCAACAGCATCAACATATTCCGGTAGAAAAAACGCTGGATATTATGCAACAAATAACGTCTGCTATTTCTCACGCCCATCAGCATGGTATTATCCATCGAGACATTAAACCACAGAACATCCTAGTAGATGAAGAAGATCATGTGAAAATCACAGATTTCGGTATTGCGACAGCTTTAAGTGCCACAAGTATAACGCAAACAAATGCGGTGTTAGGATCGGTACATTATTTATCACCTGAGCAAGCTCGTGGTGGAATGGCAAATAAGAAATCTGATATCTATTCTTTAGGAATTGTTATGTTTGAATTGTTGACAGGAAGGCTACCCTTTTCGGGTGAATCCGCTGTTTCGATTGCTTTAAAACATTTGCAATCATCTACGCCTTCACCGAAGAGATGGAATCCTCACATTCCACAAAGTGTAGAGAATGTTGTTTTGAAAGCAATGGCTAAAGACTCGTTTCATCGTTATGAAAATGTAGAAGAGATGAAAGCAGACTTAATGACAGCACTTTCGCCGGATCGAATAAATGAAAAGCCATTTATCATTCCAGAAGATATGGATGCTACGAAAGCGATACCCGTTATTACTGAGGATACAGTCATTCCAGAACATGGTGAAACGATAATTGTGAATAGTGATACACAAGAATATCAACAGGACTTTGACGAAGATGATGACGATGATAGTCAAGAAGAAGTTATTATTCATAAACCAAAAGCTAGTAGCCCGAAAGTAAAGAAGGTTAAACCAGCAAAAACAAAAAAAGTTAAGGTGAAGGAAAAGAAACCAAAGGGTAAGCTTATTAAAGGTATTCTTATAACGGTGATCATCTTAGCTATTATGAGTATCGTAGCATTTTTTACATTACCTAGGATAATGGAACCACCTGATGTTGAAATTCCAAATGTTCAAGGAGAAAATGTCAATGATGCTATTGCAATCCTTTTAGAGAAAAACTTCAAAATAAAAACGCATGAAGTTAGTGATGAGGAAATTGAAGAGAATAAAGTAATTAAGACGAATCCAGAAGCGGGAAGGTTAGTTAAAGAAGGAAAAGAAATTGATATCTACGTGAGTAAAGGTAAGAAAACAACAAAAATGACGGACTTCGAAAATCGTCATCTTGATGATGTTGTTTCTACTATTGAAACACTTGGATTTAAAGATGATTATGTGATAAATGAAGTCAATAGTGATGACTATGAAGCTGGTATGGTTATTGATCAAGACCCTTCTCCAGATACAGATGTTATTCCTTCTGAAACAACGGTACATCTAACGGTTAGTAAGGGACCGTCTCAAATTACATTGAAAGATTTATCGGAATTTAATCAAAGAATGCGAGAAGACTATGAAAATGAGACAGGTCTCCGTATTAAGGTTAACAAAGAAATAGATTCTGAAACAGTGGCTGAGGGACTTGTAGTGGATCAGTGGCCTAGGCCGTATGCAAAAGTAGATAAAGGAAGTACGGTACAAGTGGTTCTTTCTAAAGGTAAGAAAGAATTACCACCGAAAATAGTTAAAAGAGAAATAGTAATACCGTATGAACCAGACCCATTACAACCAGGTAAGCCGCAAGAAGTACAAATATACATTGAAGATATGAATAGAAGTATGACTGAACCAGCGGATGTTTTCAAAATTACAGAAAACGTTAAGAAAACAATTGAATTAACTATTCCTCCTGATGGAAAAGCTGGATATAAAATTATAAGAGATAATAGCGTTATTGATGATGAAGCAATACCGTATGAATGATGCAGATATGTTCGTAAACAACAGATGTTTTTTGGGGATATTCCTTGAAAAACATCTTGTTGTATGTGAGTGAATGAAGGCAGAAGACAAAATAGGAGTGAAGGTATGCCGGAAGGAACAATTATAAAAGCGTTAAGTGGTTTTTACTATGTAATTGATGGTGATAAAACGATACAATGTAGAGGTAGAGGTGTATTTCGAAAGAAGAAAATATCTCCATTGGTTGGAGATTCTGTAGTCTATCAATATGAAAATGAGCAAGAAGGCTATATTTTAGAAATTAAAGAAAGGAAGAATGAACTAGTTAGACCGCCAATCGCAAATGTGGATCGTGCGATATTGGTGTTTTCTGCTGTAGAACCATCATTTAGCACACTTCTATTAGATCGCTTTCTAGTCTTAATCGAAGCAAATCATATTGAAGCAATGATTGTCATTAGTAAAATAGATTTAGTTTCGGCTGATGAGAAAGCAACTATTCTACAGTATCAAGAAGATTATCAGAAAATGGGCTACAATGTTATTACCACATCATCTATAACTGCTCAAGGCATGGATGTTTTAAAACCGTATTTAAAGCATACTACAAGCGTTTTCGCAGGACAATCTGGCGTTGGTAAGTCTACGCTATTAAATACGTTAAATCCCCAGTTAGAATTGAAAACCGACGATATTTCTACTCATTTAGGACGTGGGAAACATACGACACGTCATGTGGAATTAATACCGATTGAAGATGGGTTAGTTGCGGATACACCTGGTTTTTCATCACTTGACTTTACTATTGATGAGAGCGAGCTAGCTGCTTGTTTCCCTGAAATCGATGAAATTGGCCAAGGTTGTAAATTTAGAGGGTGTCTGCACAATCAAGAACCAAAATGTGCAGTGAAAGAAGCTGTTGCGAATGGTGACATTAAACAATATCGCTATAATCATTATATGGAATTTTTAGCCGAAATAAAAGACAGAAAGCCGAGGTACTAATTATGGTGAAAATTGCTCCTTCTATACTATCAGCAGATTTTGCAAAACTTGGAGAAGAAATTAAAGATGTTGAGTTAGGTGGCGCTGATTACATTCATGTCGATGTTATGGATGGTCACTTCGTTCCAAATATTACGATTGGGCCATTAATTGTTGAAGCAATTCGTCCAATTACAAAACTTCCTTTAGATGTTCATTTAATGATTGAGAATCCTGATACATACATAGAAGCATTTGCAAATGCAGGTGCAGATTACATTACAGTACATGTAGAAGCGTGTAAACATCTACATCGCACAATTTCATTAATTAAATCTTTAGGTGTTAAGGCAGGGGTTGTATTGAATCCAGCTACACCTGTTAGTACAATTCAACATGTGATCAAAGATATCGATATGGTACTATTGATGAGCGTAAATCCTGGCTTTGGTGGACAATCCTTCATTCCAGAAGTGTTGCCGAAAATTCGTAGTGTGAAAGAAATGGCTGATCAATTTAATCCGACGCTTGAAATTGAAATTGATGGCGGTGTAAATGTAGAAACAGCTAAGCTATGTATCGAAGCTGGTGCAAATGTTTTAGTAGCTGGTTCAGCTGTCTATAATCAGAGTGATCGTAAGAAGGCTATTGAAGCAATAAGAGGTGTATAATAGGATTGAATAAATGAGTCGACAGATTTTTTGTCGGCTTTTTTACAAGATAAGAAAGTATATAATTTTGCGTGGTGTCTAGCTCCAGCGCCCAGCTCCTAGTGGACTTCGCCATCCTCCCTACGATAAGTCAACATCGAATCGCTTATCAGCTCTTCGTGTTTCCTTTATCTCAGTCGAAGGGCTCCAGTCCATACGGAGCTAAACGGGCGCTTGCGCTTTTCTCACATATACTTCGATTAAACAGGACCGGTGACGGTTTTGTAAAATGAAAGTAGGGATATATTAATGAAGAAAATCTACATAATGGCTGGAGGTCCAACAGGGAATATTCCTGATATCTCGCAATTTGAAGAACCAACAATGTGGGTAGGAGTGGATAAAGGGATTAGCACTTTATTATCTTTCGGAATAACTCCCAGCATTGTATTTGGTGATTTTGATTCAATTGATCAGAAAGACTTACAATTCATTACTAATTCTCAAACAAGCATCTTTCAGTTTCCCTCAGAAAAAGATGATACGGATTTAGCATTGGCTTTTGATTGGGCATTGAAACAACAGGTAGACTGTATCAAAATCTTCGGTAATACAGGGGGCAGAATGGACCATGCGATGGGAGGGATTCAATTATTGGTAGATGAGCATACATTACAAAGTTCAACGAAAGTATCGATTGAGGATCGCTGGAACTCAATGTATGCAGTAACCGCGGGTACATATAACCTACAAGAATGGCAAAAGTTCAAATATGTTTCATTTTTCTCTATTTCACCTACAGTTCAAGGTATAACTTTGGAAGGTTTTAAATATCCATTGAATAATAAAGAGTTGCCTTTAGGTAGTACTCTTTGTGTAAGCAATGAACTAATTTCTGAAAGTGGTACTTTTTCATTTATAAGCGGCATATTATTGGTGATAAGAAGCAATGATAGTGATGCTTAAATGAGAAGAAAATCTTTATTATTCATGAACTTATAAAACTTTGGTTTTGTTTTAGTGAGGAGGGAAACAATGAAGTTTTATACTATAAAATTACCGAGGATATTAGGTGGATTAGTGCGGGTGATGTTAGGTGCTTTTCGAAAAGGATAACTACGAGCGATCCTTATAAGGGAATAGGTTTATGTTCACATAAAAAATAAGAGGGTGTTCAAAAGAGATACTTTTGAAACGCCCTCTTATTTATATGTATTTAGTGAAGTCCTTCAACAAAATACAAAGGCATCCAATCCGTTGGATGCCTATTCATTATACGCGTTCAACTTTACCAGATTTTAATGCGCGAGCTGAAACGTACACGCGCTTTGGTTTACCATCTACTAAAATACGAACTTTTTGAAGGTTTGCACCCCAAGTACGTTTGTTAGCGTTCATTGCGTGAGAACGAGTGTTACCTGAAGAAGTCTTTCTGCCAGTAATTACACATTTACGTGCCATATATATATTCCCTCCTAACTAAAGCGAGCTTAAGTATCAATAGTTCTTAAGTCAAATATCAAATACTTAAATAATGTATCATACATAAAATAGAAATGCAATAGTTCTAGACATATGCTTTCAAGAAAAAAGCCTTGACATATTAATTAGGTTGTTGCTTTATAATAAGGACAGAGAAAAACTTTTAAAAATTTTATTGTTATAGTAAAATGTTTGTAGTCAAGCTGTATTTTCCAAAAGGGGGAATAACAAATGTCCATCGAATTAAAAACAAATTACGGACAAATTGATATATCGATCGATGTCATCGCTACAATAGCAGGAGGCGCTGCTGTTGATTGTTACGGTATCGTAGGCATGGCGAGTAAAAAGCAATTGAAAGATGGAATTGCAGAAATCTTAAGAAAAGAAAACTTCACAAAAGGTGTAATTGTTCGCCAAGAGGAAGATGCAGTTCATATTGATATGTACATTATTGTAAGTTACGGTACTAAGATATCTGAGATTGCTCATAATGTTCAGTCAAAAGTGAAATATACCCTGGACAAAACGGTTGGACTTTCTGTCGATTCCGTTAATATTTACGTGCAGGGAGTTCGTGTGACGAACCCGTAATAAGGAGGAAACATTTGTGTCAATAACTAGTATAGATGGAAAGCGTTTTGCAGAAATGATCATCATGGGTGCTCATCACTTGTCTGCCAACGCAAAGTTAGTAGATGCGTTAAACGTCTTTCCAGTTCCAGATGGTGACACTGGAACCAACATGAATTTATCTATGACTTCTGGAGCTAAAGAAGTAGAGAGCAACATTCAAGAACATATTGGAAAAGTTGGTTCAGCTCTTTCAAAAGGTTTGTTAATGGGTGCGCGTGGTAACTCAGGAGTAATCTTGTCTCAATTATTCCGCGGCTTTGCTAAAAAGATTGAATCCAAAGCTTCAATCAATAGCAACGAATTCGCAGCTGCATTTGATGCAGGGGTTGCTACAGCTTATAAAGCTGTAATGAAACCAGTTGAAGGGACGATACTTACAGTAGCTAAGGATGCGGCAAAAGCAGCGGTTCAATCTGCTGAAACAAATGAAGATATCGTTAAAGTGATGGAAGATATCGTTAAAGAAGCGAATGCATCGTTACAACGCACACCAAACCTTTTACCTGTACTTAAAGAAGTAGGCGTAGTAGATAGTGGTGGACAAGGACTAGTGTTCGTCTATGAAGGATTTCTTGCTCAATTAAAAGGTGAGAAACTTGGAGAAGGAATTACTTCATCTCAGCCTTCAATGGAACAGCTTGTAAGTGCAGAGCATCATATGAATGTTAATGAGCATATGAACGGTGAAGAAATTACGTATGGTTATTGTACTGAGTTTATGGTTCGCTTTGAAGCGGATAAAGTAAAAGACCATCCTTTTAAAGAAGAAGATTTCCGAAATACTTTAAGTGAGTATGGTGATTCACTTCTTGTTATCTCAGATGATGAAATTGTCAAAGTTCACATTCACTCTGAACAACCAGGTGAGTGCTTAAGCTATGGTCAAAAATTTGGTAGCTTAATTAAAATTAAAATTGATAATATGCGCGAACAGTTCTCGAGTGTTTATGGAGACGAATCAAGTAAACCACAACAACCGGTTCTTTCTAAGAAGAAAGAGGAGTACGGTATTGTAACTGTGGCTATGGGCTCAGGCATCTCGGATTTATTCAAGAGTATCGGGTCTAAAGCAGTTATCGAAGGTGGACAAACAATGAATCCAAGTACTGAGGACATTGTGAAAGCTATTCGTGAAGTAAATGCGAAGAATGTAATTATCTTACCTAATAATAAAAATATCATTATGGCTGCACAGCAATCAGTGGACCTTGTCGACGAAAATGTAATTGTGATTCCATCGAAAACAGTTCCTCAAGGGATGGCTGCGCTATTAGCATTTAATCCATCATTACAAGCAGAAGATAATGAATCAGCTATGACAGAAGCATTATCACATGTAAAAACAGGTCAAATTACATTTGCAGTTCGTGATACGAGCATTGATGGTCTTGAAATCGAAAATGGAGATTTCATGGGTCTTTCTGAAGGTAAAATTACGAATAAGAGTAAAGACAAGCTTGAAGCAGCAAAAGAATTGTTACAAAATATGATTGATGAAGATTCTGAAATCCTAACAATCATTTATGGTGAAGACGTGAATGGAGAAGAAGTGGAACAACTAGTCGCATTTTGTGAAGAAAACTTTGAAGATGTTGAAGTTGAATTGCATGATGGAAAACAACCACTTTATTCGTTTATTTTTTCAGTTGAATAAATCTTGTTCTATAGTTCACATTATGTAATATAGAAGATTTTATTTAATGAAACAGGTTTAGCTAAACAGGAATAGAAGATTTTTCTTCTATTCCTGTTTTTGGTCTTTTAATAAAAACAATACCTATACTATAATCAAATAGATCAAATGATTCTTTAATAGTAACAAAGGAATCAAATATTAATCGATAATTAGTGAGGGAAAAAATGTGAAATATAGAAGCGTTTTTGATATCATTGGACCAATTATGATTGGCCCATCAAGTTCACATACTGCAGGTGCTGCTCGTATAGGGAAAGTTGCCAGAAGTTTATTTAGAAAACAGCCTAAATGGGTAGAGATCTATTTCTATGGTTCGTTTGCTGAGACGTATAAAGGACATGGAACAGACGTTGCAATTATTGGGGGTATCTTAGATTTTGATACACACGATGAAAGAATCATCAAATCGATCGAAATTGCTAAGGAACAAGGTGTATCTCTTTCTTTCTCAGTTGAAGATGCTGTTACAGATCATCCGAATACAGTTAAAGTAAAAATGGGTGACGATGATGATGAACTAGAATTGGTTGGAATTTCAATCGGTGGCGGAAAGATTGAAATCATTGAATTGAATGGTTTTGTATTAAAGTTATCAGGTAATCATCCGGCAATTCTGGTCGAACATCATGATAAATTTGGTGCAATTGCAAGTGTATCTAACGTGCTGGCTCGTTATGAAATCAATATTGGGCATATGGAAGTTTCTCGAAAAGAGATGGGAAAGAAAGCTCTTATGACAATTGAAGTGGATCAAAACATTGATGATGTTATTTTAGATAAATTACAAATACTACCGAATATAATTAGTGTGACGAAAATCGTCGATTAATACAAAAGGAAGGAGGGGAATCGTTTGTTCAGAAATGTTGCAGAGCTAGTAGAATTAGCCGAAAGTCAAAATAAAAAAATATCAGATATTATGATTGAGCAAGAAATGAAAGTAACTGGGCTATCAAGAGAAGCGATTATCTCGAAAATGGAGCAAAATCTTGATGTAATGGAGAAAGCCATTGAAAGAGGTTTAGCTGGTGTACAATCACACTCAGGTTTAACTGGTGGAGACGCAGTATTATTACAATCGTATATACAGAGTGGTAAAAGTCTTGCAGGTCCCCTACTATTAGATGCAGTTAGCAAAGCTGTAGCTACTAATGAAGTAAACGCTGCGATGGGCACAGTTTGTGCAACGCCAACAGCTGGTTCAGCTGGTGTTGTTCCAGGTACATTGTTTGCATTAAAGGAAAAGCTACAGCCGACGAGAGAGCAAATGGTTGCGTATTTATTTACATCTGGTGCATTTGGCCTTGTTGTAGCTAACAACGCATCTATTTCGGGAGCGGCAGGTGGTTGTCAAGCTGAAGTAGGCTCTGCTTCTGGAATGGCAGCAGCAGCAATCGTTGAATTAGCTGGAGGTACGCCTTCACAATGTGCTGAAGCAATGGCAATTACTTTAAAGAATATGTTAGGTTTAGTGTGTGATCCTGTTGCTGGCCTTGTGGAAGTTCCTTGTGTGAAAAGAAATGCGATGGGTGCTACGAATGCGGTTGTCGCTGCAGATATGGCTTTAGCAGGGATTACGAGTAGAATCCCTTGCGATGAAGTAATTGATGCAATGTTCCGAATAGGTCAATCGATGCCAGTTGCCCTTCGAGAAACTGCAAAAGGAGGCTTAGCTGCTACCCGTACGGGAAAAGCATTAGAAGCATCTATTTACGGGTCGTCGCTAAATAAGAAATAATGATGATACAATCTCATTCTGTTACTGAGTTGAAGGGTGTTGGACCGGAAACGTCAGAAGCGCTGAAAGAAATGGGGATTATCACCGTTTCGGACTTACTAGAATATTTACCTTATCGCTACGAGGATTTTCGACTAAAAGATTTAGAGGAAGCTGCCCAAGATGAGCGAGTAACGGTAGAAGGTGTAATCCATAGTACACCTTCTACTGTGTATTACGCTAAGAAAAAAACAAGGTTATCATTTAAATTACTCGTCGATCGCTATTTGATTACAGTTATTTTTTTTAATCAACCATATTTGAAGAAGAAGTTCGAATTGCATCAAACTGTTACAATAACGGGGAAATGGGATCGAAATAGGCAAACTATTACGGCAAATGACTTCCAAATAGGGCAGAATAAACAACAGCAGAGTTTCGAACCGGTGTATTCGACTAAGGGAAGTGTAACAATAAAAGGTTTGCGTAAATTTATAGGTATGGCTTTTTCACAATTTGAGAATGAAATAATTGAAACTTTACCAGCGTATTTCGTGCAAAGGTATAAGTTAATGAGCCGCAAACAAGCATTGAGAGCAATGCACTTTCCGATTGATGAAAGTGATCTTAAACAAGCACGTCGAAGAATAGCCTATGAGGAGTTATTGCTATTTCAATTAAAGATGCAAGCGTTAAGACGTATTCAAAGACAAGGATCTCCGGGGATAAGTCATACATATGACGAGAATCGATTATCTAGCTATGTGGGAAGCTTACCTTTTCCATTAACTTCGGCTCAAAGTAGAGTAGTTCAAGAAATTCTTCAAGATATGAAGTCGCCACATCGAATGAATCGATTATTGCAAGGTGATGTAGGTTCTGGTAAGACTGTTGTAGCAACTATTGCTCTTTTAGCTTCTGTTACATCAGGCTATCAAAGCGCATTGATGGTGCCGACAGAAATATTAGCTGAGCAACATGCGGCATCTATTCAAGAATTGTTGAAAGATACTGGTGTGAAAACAGCATTATTTACTAGTTCTGTAAAAGGGAAAAAACGCCGAGAGCTTTTAGAAGCATTAAAAGTGGGAGAAATCGATATTCTTATTGGAACTCATGCATTAATTGGTGATGAAGTATATTTCGATCAGTTAGGGCTAGTTATTACAGATGAGCAGCATCGATTCGGCGTTAAACAAAGACGTATTTTACGTGAAAAAGGAGAAAATCCAGATGTGCTGTTTATGACGGCTACACCGATTCCTAGGACGCTTGCTATAACAGTATTTGGAGAGATGGATGTTTCAATAATTGATGAAATGCCTGCTGGGCGAAAGCAAATTGAAACGTATTGGGCGAAGCATAATATGCTTGATCGTGTATTAGGTTTCATGGAGAAAGAACTTCGAAAAGGTAGACAAGCGTATGTGATTTGTCCGCTTATTGAAGAATCTGAAAAACTAGATTTACAAAACGCGATTGAAGTGCATGATATGTTAGTGCAATACTTTGGGACAAACTATCAAGTTGGCTTAATGCACGGTAAACTGCCTACTGTAGAAAAAGATGAAGTTATGAAGCGATTTAGCGAAAATGAAACGCAAGTGCTTGTATCTACAACGGTGGTTGAAGTCGGTGTTAATGTTCCCAATGCAACCTTTATGTTAATTTATGATGCGGAGCGCTTCGGTCTATCTCAATTGCACCAATTGCGTGGACGTGTTGGTCGAGGAAGTGAACAATCGTACTGTGTCCTTGTAAGTGATGCTAAGTCGGAAAATGGTAAGGAACGAATGAGGATTATGACTGAGACGAACGATGGCTTTGTATTGTCAGAGAAAGATTTAGAATTAAGAGGACCTGGTGATTTCTTTGGTAGGAAACAAAGTGGCTTGCCTGAGTTTAAGGTTGCTGACCTCGTTCATGATTATCGAATGCTGGAAGTAGCAAGAGACGATGCGGCGAAACTCATAAATTCCAATGCTTTTTGGGAGGAAGATCACTATGCGCAATTGCGTTCGTATTTAGATTCTACGGGGATTTTAACACAGGATAAATTAGATTAAACTAGCGTAATTTGGTTTGTTATAATAAATAGATTGCAAGAATGTAACTATGTCTTGCAATCTTTTATTAATATATATATACTACTATTAGTACCTAGTCATAATACTTCGGATGGTGACAATATAAATGAGACGGAATAAGAAAGAAAGGCAAAGTATGCTGAAGGAAACGATACACGACAATCCGTTTGTTACAGATGAAGAGTTAGCAGATAATTTTTCTGTAAGTGTTCAAACGATTCGTCTTGATCGATTGGAAATGTCCATTCCTGAATTACGAGAAAGAATTAAGCATGTTGCTGAAAAAAATTATAGTGATGAAATTAAATCGCTGCCGATTGAAGAAGTAATTGGGGATATTATTGATATTGAGCTTGATCAAAGTGCGATATCTATTTTAGATATAAGTAAAGAGCATGTTTTTACTCGTAATGGAATTGCGAGAGGACATCATTTGTTTGCACAGGCAAACTCACTGGCGGTCGCTGTTACTAATGATGAATTTACACTTACTGCGAAAGCTAATATTCATTTTACAAGACCTGTAAAACAAAATGAACGAGTGATCGCAAAAGCGAAAGTAACCCAGCATGAAAACGATTCGAAAAGATCGATTGTAGAAGTAAACAGCTATGTTGGAACAGAACTTGTTTTTAAAGGTTCTTTTGAAATGTATAGATCGAATACGGATAAAAAGGATGACTTCAATGAAAATCGCAATTGATGCAATGGGTGGAGATCACGCGCCGAAAGAAGCAGTGCTTGGAGCACTTCGAGCAGTTAAAGAATACGATGACCTTACTATTTTATTAGTAGGTGATGAAAAGAAAATCTCTGAGTACATAACACCTCATGAACGTATCGAAATTCTTCATACTGAAGAGGAAATTTTATCGACAGATGAACCAGTTCGTGCTGTAAGAAGAAAGAAACAAGCTTCGATGGTACTAGCTGCACAAGCCGTTGCTGATGGTCAAGCAGATGCGTGTATTTCAGCAGGGAATACTGGGGCATTGATGGCAGCAGGATTGTTTGTTGTTGGACGCATTAAAGGAATTGAACGACCGGCTTTGGCGCCGACGCTCCCTACTTTAAATGGTGACGGTTTTGTCTTGCTTGATGTTGGTGCAAATGCTGAAGCAAGACCTGAGCACTTAGTGCAGTTCGCCATTATGGGTTCTGTATACGCAGAAAAAGTACGTGGATTAAAACAACCTCGTGTGGGCTTATTAAACATCGGAACGGAAGAGAAGAAAGGCACTGACTTAACAAAAACTACTTATGCCTTATTACAGGAGGCACCGATTAATTTTGTCGGTAACGTTGAGAGTAGAGATTTGTTAAATGGTGTAGCTGATGTTGTTGTAACAGACGGTTTCACTGGAAATATGGTTTTGAAAACAGTTGAAGGAACAGCGCTTAATATGTTCAAAATGATTAAAGAAGCTATGATGAGCAACCTGAAAAGTAAGCTTGCTGCAGCTGTTTTAAAACCCGAACTAATGAAAATTAAATCCAAAATGGATTACTCTGAGTATGGCGGAGCAGGGCTGTTTGGTTTAAAAGCGCCAGTAATTAAAGCACATGGTTCTTCTGATAGTAATGCATTCTTTAATGCAATACGTCAAACGAAGACTATGGTGCAATACGAAGTAGCTCAAACTATTACGTCATACATGGAAGAGAAAAATTCGAATTAACGTTTGAAGGAGAGAATGAAATGGCAAAAATCGCTTTTGTTTTTCCGGGTCAAGGATCACAGACAGTTGGAATGGGAAAGGAACTTTCTGACGAGTTTGCAAGTGTGAAAACATATTTTGATCGTGCGGATGAGGTGTTACAAGTTCGTCTAAGTGATATTATTTTTAATGGGCCAGGGGAAGAACTTACATTAACAACGAATGCTCAACCAAGCCTACTTACTACGAGCATTGCCATTTTATCTCGTTTAAATGAATTTAATATTCAAGCAGATTATGTTGCAGGACACAGCTTAGGAGAATACAGTGCTCTAGTAGCAGCTAATGTTCTATCTTTTGAGGATGCTGTTATGGCAGTAAGAAAACGTGGCGAATATATGGAAGAAGCGGTTCCAGCAGGCCAAGGTAGCATGGCCGCAGTATTAGGTGCTGAACGTAAAGCATTGGAAGATCTAACGGCTTCCATTACTGCTGAAGGTAATCCTGTTCAACTTGCTAATATTAACTGTCCAGGCCAAATTGTCATATCAGGCTCAGTTGAAGGAGTGAAGCAAGCTTCTGAAGCAGCGAAAAGCATCGGAGCAAAGAGAGCTATGCCATTAGTTGTAAGTGGACCATTCCATTCTAGTTTGATGAAACCAGCTTCTTCTAACTTACAAGCGACTTTTGAAACAATCCATTGGAATGATGCATCTATTCCTGTTATTTCTAATGTGACAGCACAGCCTGTAGAATCTTCTGAGGAAATAAAAGGCTTATTAATTGAGCAATTATATTCTCCCGTTCTATGGCAAGATTGTGTGGAGAAAATGATTGAATTAGGTGTTGATACATTTGTTGAAATTGGTCCTGGTAAAGTATTATCAGGTTTAATTAAGAAAATTAATCGCAGTGTACGCATCTACTCTGTTTCTAATGAAAGTGAAGTACAGGCTGTTGTAACGGCATTAAAGGAGGAAATGTAATCGTGAAATTACAAGATCAAGTAGCACTTGTAACAGGTGCTTCAAGAGGGCTGGGAAGAGCAATTGCTCTTGAGTTAGCAAGCCAAGGAGCATCCGTGATTGTAAACTATGCTGGTAGCGAAGATAAAGCAAAAGCGGTTGTAGAAGAGATTAAAGCTCTTGGACAACAAGCTATTGCTGTTCGTTGTAATGTAGCTAACAGTGAAGAAGTAGCTAGTATGGTAAAAACAGCTGTTGAAGAATTCGGTAAAATCGATATCCTCGTTAATAATGCAGGTGTAACAAGAGATAATTTATTAATGAGAATGAAAGAAGAAGAATGGGATACTGTGCTTGATACGAATTTAAAAGGTGTTTTCCTTTGTACGAAAAGTGTTACAAGACCGATGATGAAACAACGCAAAGGTCGCATTATCAATGTAGCTAGTGTTGTTGGTGTTGTTGGAAATGCAGGTCAAGCAAACTATGTAGCGGCTAAAGCTGGTGTAATAGGATTAACGAAGACAACAGCAAGAGAACTTGCTCCAAGAGGTATAACAGTGAATGCGATTGCCCCAGGCTTTATTACAACTGATATGACGGATCAACTTCCTGATGAAGTGAGAACAGGATTATTGTCACAAATTCCACTTGCTAGATTCGGTCAGCCGGAGGACATTGCGAAAGTTGTTTCTTTCTTAGCTTCTAGTGATAGTGCTTATATGACGGGTCAAACGTTGTGTGTTGATGGTGGCATGGTCATGTAATTGAAATGTTGGAAATAGTTAACTTATTCTAATATAAAAAAACGTATTTATTATCGTATCAAAATACAATATAATATAATGACTTGAAAGGAGGTGATTCGCAGTGGCAGATGTATTAGAGCGTATCACGAAAATCGTCGTTGATCGTCTTGAAGTTGAAGAGTCTGAAGTAAAACCAGAAGCTTCTTTCAAAGAAGATTTAGGTGCTGACTCTCTTGATGTAGTTGAGCTTGTAATGGAGCTTGAAGATGAATTCGGAATGGAAATCTCCGACGAAGACGCAGAGAAAATCTCAACGGTTGGAGACGCCGTTAATTACATAGAAAGCAATATGTAATTTATAATATAGTTAGACAAGGCCAACTCGAAACGAAGAAACGATTGTGATACTAGTAAATAGAACATTCTATTTATAGGTCACCTTTTCTTCGTAAGGGTGAGGTCTTTTTCTTTTCTATAAGCACAATTAACAGATGCCTCTTTCTTTCTGGACGTAATGTCTGTAAACTGTGCATATATAGTGGATTTTTTAAAAAGAATATTTTCTTTTTTTACAATCATTTTATATACTTAAGAATGTTGATTAATAATTTACTATAAAACATAAGCAATTGTTAAAAAGAGGGGTTGTTGTACGAATAATGCACGCATACCCTTTAAATTGTTAGATTTATGGTTTTGGAGGATATTATGCGGAAGAACGGAAAAGAAAGAAGAGCTCCAAGTAAGAATATGAAGTTTGAACATTTTCAAAAAGAAACAGGATTTCGTTTTACGAATGAAAGATTATTAAAGCAAGCATTTACACATTCATCTTATGTGAATGAGCATCGTCGTAAGCCTTATGAAGATAATGAACGGCTTGAATTTTTAGGAGATGCTGTTTTGGAGTTAACAGTTTCTCAATACTTATATAAGAAATATCCATTAATGAGTGAAGGGGAGTTGACGAAATTACGTGCAGCCATTGTATGTGAACCGTCACTTGTTCGATTTGCTCATTCCATGTCATTTGGTAAGCTTGTTCTTCTAGGAAAAGGAGAAGAGCTAACAGGTGGTAGAGAACGCCCTGCCCTACTTGCGGATGTATTTGAGGCTTTTATTGGAGCGCTTTACCTAGACCAAGGTATGGAAAAAGTATATAAGTTTTTACAATTCACAGTATTTCCTAAAATTGACGAAGGTGCTTTTTCTCATGTGATGGATTTCAAGAGTCAACTACAAGAACTTGTTCAGCGCGATGGATCTGGAGTAATTGAATACAAAATCCATCAAGAAAAAGGACCAGCTCATAACAAAGAATTCGTTTCAAAAGTCTCCTTAAATGGTGAAACGATGGGTACTGGTATCGGCCGTTCTAAGAAGGAAGCAGAACAAAATGCGGCTCAACAGGCATTATCAAATTTAAAAAACATCGAGAAGAAATAAATGTAGAGTATTGAAAGGGGAAATATACTTGTTCCTCAAACGTTTAGATATAATTGGATTTAAATCGTTTGCCGAGAGGATATCAATTGATTTTGTAGAGGGAGTTACAGCTGTAGTAGGCCCTAACGGAAGCGGCAAAAGTAATGTTACCGATGCCATCCGTTGGGTATTAGGTGAACAGTCTGCAAAATCATTACGCGGCACGAAAATGGAAGATATTATTTTTGTTGGTAGTGATTCAAGGAAATCGCTTAACTTTGCAGAAGTTACGTTAACTTTAGACAATAGCGATCAGTTCTTAAGCTTTGATTTCCAAGAAGTGAGTGTCACAAGAAGGGTATATCGCTCGGGCGAAAGTGAATTCTATATTAACAAACAAGCATGTCGATTGAAAGATATTGTAGAATTGTTTATGGATTCAGGTTTAGGTCGTGAAGCCTTCTCTATTATAAGCCAAGGTAAAGTTGAAGAAATCCTTAGCAGTAAGGCGGAGGATCGACGAACGATCTTTGAAGAAGCCGCAGGTGTATTGAAATATAAAACCCGTAAAAGGAAAGCAGAGCAAAAGCTTACAGAAACACAGGAAAATTTAAATCGTGTACAAGATATTGTATATGAATTAGAGGGTCAAGTTGAGCCTTTGAAAATACAAGCTTCGATTGCAAAAGACTATTTAGAGAAAAAAGAAGAATTACAACAATATGAAGTTGCGCTAACCGTACATGATATTGAAGTTCTTCATGAGAATTGGCAAACGCTCACACAAAACTATAAAGAGCATAAAGACACAGAAGTTCAAATGAACGCCGACTTGCAGAAGAAAGAAGCTGAAATTGTCAAACTGCGTGATCAAATTACTGCTTTAGATGAATCTGTTAGTGATTTGCAAGAAGTTCTTTTACTAGCAACGCAAGAACTTGAAAAGCTTGAAGGACGTAAAAATGTATTACAAGAAAGAAAGCAAAACGCTACACATACAAAGCAGCAAGTTGAAGATACGATACAAGAAGCAAATAAGCAGATTAAACGTCTACTAGAAGAGCAAGTGGCACAACAGAACATTCTGGATAATGCTAAAAAGGAAGTTGCAGTCATTAAGGCTCAACTAGTTGAGAAAGAAAATGTATTAGGTGTTTATAGTGAAGATTTAGAAGCAGAGATTGAAACATTAAAAAGTGATTATATTGAAATGCTAAATGGACAAGCTGCGGCAAATAATGAATCACGTATGCTAGAACAACAAATGGAACAAATTCTACTTCGAAATAATCGATTAGACCAAGAAAATCAAGGATTCCTGGAAAAACGTTCAGAAATCATCAAAAAAAGAGCTTCGTTATTAGATAGCCTTCAGCAGTTGGTAGAACAAATGGATCAAACGGCTGCTAAGTATTTTGAAAGTAAAACTCAGCTTGAAAAACTACAAGAAAAGTATCAAACGCAAGAATCAAAACTATATCAAGCTTATCAATTTGTACAACAAAGCAAATCTAGAATAGATATACTGCAAGGTATGGAAGATGAGTATGCTGGATTCTTTCAAGGTGTTAAAGAAGTACTGAAAGCCAAAAGTTTACAAGGAATCGAAGGAGCAGTCGCTGAATTAATGACTGTTCCAAAAGAATATAATACAGCTATTGAAATCGCTCTAGGTTCAGCTATGCAACACGTTGTAGTACAAACAGAAGAAAATGCTAGGAAAGCCATTCAGTTTTTAAAGCAGCATTCATTTGGTAGAGCTACCTTTCTGCCACTATCTGTTATGAAAGAAAGAAGTATACCTTCATCTCAGCTACAAACGATTGAACATCACCCTTCTTATGTTGGAGTCGCATCACAATTAATTGGTTATGATTTGAAATACACACCGATTATGACTAATCTACTCGGTACGGTTATCATTACAAGAGATTTGAAAGGTGCCAATGAAATGGCGCGACAGATCGGGTTTAGATATCGAATTGTAACGTTAGAAGGAGATGTTGTAAATCCAGGCGGTAGTATGACAGGAGGAGGCACTAAAGGGAAAAATTATTCTTTATTGTCTCGTAAAGGTGAATTAGAAGATTTAAAAGCGAAACTTCCACTTATGGAAGAGAAGACAGCTAAGCTAGAGCATGAAGTGAAGAAGATTAAAATCACCATTCAAGAGAACGCAGAAGCCTGTGATCATATTAGAAAGTTGCAAGAAGAGCTTCGTCTTCAAGAACAAAGTTTCAAAGGTGATTTACGTGAAGTAGAGATAGAAGAGCGTAATATGAATGATAGACTTTCTCTTTATGATCACGAAAAATCATCACTACAAGAAGAGAAACAACAAAAAGATAAACGTATGTTAGAGCTTGAAGAGTTTTTAACGAATTGCCGGAAAGATATTGATCAGCAAAAGGCACTTATTGAAGAACTCACAACTAAGAAACAAGATCAACAATTGTCTAAAGACGTTGTTCTTCAAGAAATAAATGAATTAAAAGTTCAACATGCATCCAAGAAACAACAGCTTCAAAATCTAGAAGATAAGCATGAACGACTTCTTCAAGATTTACAAGAGTGGCAAACGAAAGAAGCTGAAGCGAAAGAAAACATGACTCTCTTGTTTAACGATATGGAGAGCCATGATAGTGGTGAACAGCAGCTTGAGGCAGCAGTTAAACAAAAACAAAATGATAAAAATGAAACCGTACAACTCATTTCAAAACGAAGAGAAGAGAGAAGCAAGCTTCAATTAGTTCTAGATGATGGAGAATTAGAATTAAAGGAACTAAAGCGAGTTTACAAAGGTCATTTTGAATCATTAAAAGATGAAGAAGTAAAAATTAACCGTCTTGACGTTGAATTAGATAATCGCTTGCAACAATTGCAAGAGGAATATGTTTTGACATTTGAAGCGGCAAAAGAGCAATATTCATTAATCTATTCTCCAGAAGAAACGAGAAAGAAAGTAAAGCTTATTAAGTTAGCCGTCGAGGAATTAGGAACCATTAATCTTGGTGCAATCGATGAATATGAACGAGTTCATGAGCGTTTTAGTTTTCTGACTGAGCAGCGAGAAGATTTATTGGAAGCGAAGGAAACACTGTTCCAAGTTATTGATGAGATGGATGTTGAGATGAAGCGTCGCTTTGAAGATACATTTAATGGTATTCGTGATCAGTTTGAACGAGTGTTTCAACAATTGTTTGGCGGTGGCAGGGCAGAGCTTAAATTAACTAACCCAGATGACTTGTTAAACACTGGTATTGAAATAATCGCTCAACCACCAGGGAAGAAACTCCAAAACTTAAATCTGCTTTCAGGTGGAGAACGTGCACTAACAGCTATTGCCTTACTTTTCTCCATTTTAATCATTCGTCCAGTACCTTTCTGCGTGTTGGATGAGGTTGAAGCGGCATTAGATGAAGCAAATGTTGTTCGCTTTAGTGAGTACTTAAAGAAATTTAGTTCCGAGACGCAATTTATTGTGATCACACATCGTAAAGGTACGATGGAAGCAGCTGATGTATTGTATGGTATTACGATGCAAGAATCTGGTGTATCAAAATTAGTATCAGTTAGATTAGATGATAAAGAAGTAACAGAACATCTGAAATAGGAAGTGAAAGTATGAGTTTCTTTAAAAAATTAAAAGAAAAATTCACATCAACAACGGACCAAGCAGGCGAAAAGTTTAAAGAAGGTCTTGCGAAAACACGTGACTCATTTGCTGGCAAGGTGAACGATCTTGTAGCGAGATACCGTAAAGTAGACGAAGACTTCTTTGAAGAGCTTGAAGAAATTTTAATTACAGCTGATGTTGGTTTTAATACTGTAATGACGTTGATTGAAGAGTTGAAAATGGAAGTCAAGCGCCGTAATATTCAAGATACTAAGGAAATACAATCGGTAATCTCTGAAAAGTTAGTTGATATTTACCGTAATAAAGAAGATTCGGATCCTAACATATCATTACAAAATGATTTAACAGTTATCCTGTTTGTTGGTGTAAATGGTGTAGGAAAGACAACAACAATTGGGAAACTGGCTCATAGCTTTAAGAACGAAGGAAAAAAAGTTCTATTAGCAGCTGGCGATACATTCCGTGCTGGGGCAATTGAGCAGCTTGAAGTTTGGGGAGAGCGTGTAGGGGTTGACGTAATCAAACAAGGTGCTGGTTCAGATCCAGCAGCAGTTATGTTTGATGCGGTACATGCAGCTCGCTCAAGAAATGTGGATGTGCTTCTTTGTGATACAGCTGGTCGTTTACAAAATAAAGTAAACTTAATGAAAGAGTTAGAAAAGGTAAAGAAAGTAATTGAACGAGAAATACCTGGCGCTCCTCATGAAGTTATTCTTGTTCTAGATGCTACAACAGGACAAAATGCGCTAGTTCAAGCAAAAATGTTTAAAGAAGCAACAGATGTATCAGGTATTGTTTTAACAAAACTTGATGGTACGGCTAAAGGTGGAATTGTTTTAGCAATTAAAAATGAACTAAATATTCCAGTGAAATTTGTCGGACTAGGCGAAAAGATGGATGATTTACAGCCATTTGACGCTGAAAAATATGTATATGGATTGTTTGCTGACTTAGTAGACAATGAATAAATGAATGAACAACGGGCGCTTTTTAAAGTGTTCGTTGTTTTTTCTTTATTGTCAAGAAATTCTCTTGACATTGGGCTATTGAAAATGTAAACTATGGTTTGTAAAGGTGTTTTACTTAACAAGAGGGGGTATGTGGCATGACGCTCGAAAAAACAACGAGAATGAATTATCTATACGATTTTTATCAATCGTTGCTAACAGAGAAACAACAAAGCTACATGGCACTATATTACTTAGATGATTTCTCCCTTGGTGAAATAGCCGAAGAATATCATGTGAGTCGTCAAGCAGTATACGACAATATCAAAAGAACAGAAGCGATGCTTGAGCAATATGAAGCAAAGCTTTTACTATTTGAAAAGTTTCAAAAGCGAAGTACTCTAATTGATGAGCTGAAAGAAGATGTGAATAAATCATCATTTGACACAATAAAAATGCTTGATATAATAGCAGAGCTTGAGAAATTAGATTAGGAGGCGGCATGTATGGCATTTGAAGGATTAGCCGACCGACTGCAAGGTACGATACAAAAAATTCGTGGCAAGGGAAAAGTTAATGAAGCTGATGTAAAAGAGATGATGCGTGAAGTAAAGCTCGCTCTTTTAGAAGCGGATGTTAACTTCAAAGTTGTTCGAGAATTCGTTAAGCGCGTAAGTGAGCGCGCAGTAGGTCAAGAAGTTCTCAAAAGCTTAACCCCTGGTCAACAGGTCATTAAGGTTGTTAAGGAAGAATTAACAGACTTAATGGGTGGTGAGCAAAGCAAAATTGCAGTTGCAAATCGTCCCCCTACTGTCATTCTAATGGTAGGTCTTCAAGGGGCTGGTAAAACAACTACAACGGGTAAGCTTGCAAACCTTTTAAGAAAAAAATATAACCGTAAGCCTTTACTTGTAGCTGCCGATATTTATCGTCCAGCAGCCATTAAACAGTTAGAAACGCTTGGTAAACAGATTGATATGCCTGTATTTTCGCTAGGGGATCAGGTAAGCCCTGTTGAAATTGCTAAGCAAGCTATTGAAAAAGCGAAAGAAGAACATTTGGATTATGTTCTAATCGATACAGCAGGTCGTCTTCATATTGATGAAGATCTAATGACCGAGCTGAAAGATGTAAAAGAAATAGCAAAGCCAGATGAAATCTTTTTAGTTGTTGATAGTATGACTGGTCAAAGTGCTGTAGATGTTGCGGGTAGCTTTAATGAGCAATTAGGACTTACTGGTGTTGTATTAACAAAGCTTGATGGCGATACAAGAGGTGGGGCAGCGTTATCAATTCGTTCCGTGACGAACACTCCAATTAAATTTGTTGGTCTGGGTGAGAAATTGGATGCGCTAGAAGTGTTCCATCCTGAACGAATGGCATCAAGAATTCTTGGTATGGGTGATGTACTAACTCTAATCGAAAAAGCACAAGCGAATGTCGATGAAGTAAAAGCAAAAGAGTTAGAACAGAAACTTCGTACACAAACGTTTACATTTGATGATTTTCTAGAGCAGCTAGGTCAAGTTCGTAATATGGGACCACTGGATGACCTTCTGAAAATGCTTCCGGGTGCAAATAAAATGAAGGGGTTGGACAATCTCTCCATTGATGAAAAGCAAATCGGACATGTTGAAGCGATTATTAAATCGATGACATCTAAAGAAAAAACGAATCCAGAGATCTTGAACGCTAGCCGTAGGAAACGTATTGCAAAAGGAAGTGGTACTTCGATTCAAGAAGTAAACCGTCTTTTGAAGCAATTCGATGAAATGAAAAAAATGATGAAACAAATGACAAGCATGCAAAAAGGGAAGAAAAAAGGCTTTAAATTCCCTTTTATGTAAGGTTTTTAACACTGTTAAGAAAAAAACCTTTACAAACTATAAATAACTTTGATAATATATTATCTTGTTGAAACTAATCAGAAGAGGTGCTTTATAAAATGGCAGTTAAAATTCGTTTAAAACGTATGGGAGCAAAAAAATCTCCTTTCTATCGTATTGTTGTAGCAGATTCTCGTTCACCACGTGATGGACGTTACATTGAAATCGTAGGAACTTACAACCCAGTTGCTCAACCAGCTAAGGTTGAAATCAATGAAGAGCTTGCTCTTAAATGGTTACAAGACGGTGCAAAACCATCTGATACAGTTCGTAACTTACTTTCTAAACAAGGCATTATGGAAAAATTCCACAATGCAAAAAACGCTAAATAATAGCAAACGATGATGAAAGAACTCATCGAAACAATTGTAACGTCACTAGTTGATCATCCAGAAGCTGTCTCAATTAAATCAGAAGAAGATGATAACCGCATTACATTTTATCTATCTGTTCATAAAGAGGATATGGGTAAAGTAATCGGCAAGCAAGGGCGTGTAGCTAAGGCGATTCGAACTGTTATCTATGCAGCAGGATCATCACAGCAAAAGAAAATCTATCTAGAGATTTCCGAATAGGAGGGCTAAAACCCCTCCTTTTTTGGTATGATAAAATAAGAGTTGTATATAATAACACGTTTGTAAGATCTGAGAAATCATACATAATCAAGATTTAAGTTGAAAAATTAACTGGGAGGGGTTGCAATGAAGATTCTGCAAACAATAACTGTGAATCAAGTTTTAACTGTCACCAGCAAGAATCAACTCCTTGAAAGATATAAGAAACAGTATAATCAGTTACAAAAAGAAATAGATCAATTAAAATTCGAAATGAAAAAGCTTGAGAAAACGAAAAAGTTTCAGCCTATGACATTAACGAAACACTTCGAGAAAGAAATGTCTAATCGGGCGGAAAAAATGAAGCTTGTTGAGTTTCAAATGGAGCAACTTGATATCCTGCCAATAGGGAGCGAACTGAAGGAAAGGGATGTTCAAGCTTTCATTGATGTAGAAGTTGGAAGCGATTGGGACGAGTTGATGAAACCAAAAACAATCGTAGTAACTGATGGCAAAGTAACAGAAATTCGTTAGAGGTGTGAAAAGTGGAAAAGTGGTTTAATGTTGGAAAAATCGTTAATACACATGGTATAAGAGGGGAAGTTCGAGTTATTTCTCGAACAGATTTCGCCGACGAGCGATACAAAGTAGGAAATGTATTATTTTTATTTCAAAATAATCAAGAAGCTCCTATTGAATTAAAGATAGCATCTCATAGAAAGCATAAAAATTTCGATTTGCTGACATTTGAAGGCTATCACAATGTAAATGATGTAGTAGGATTTAAAGAAGGCCTATTAAAAGTGCCAGAATCCTATTTAACGCCTTTAGATCAAGACGAGTACTATTTCCATGAAATCATTGGCTGTAAGGTGCAAACTGTGGCTGGTGAGGAGTTAGGAACGATTCGTGAAATATTAACACCTGGGGCAAACGATGTATGGATTATTCAAGCTAAAAAAGGTAAAGATATATTAATACCATACATAGAAGATATTGTGAAAGAAATTAATATCCCAAATAAGACAATTATCATTGAACCGATGGAAGGGTTATTATAATGAAAATTGATGTTCTATCACTATTTCCTGAAATGTTCACTGGCGTCTTTGGATCTTCAATCTTGAAAAAAGCGGAAGAGAAAGGTGCGGCATCATACAATGTCTTGAACTTTCGTGATTTCTCAGATAATAAGCATAAGACAGTAGACGATTATCCGTACGGTGGGGGAGCTGGCATGGTGCTTAAAGCACAGCCAATCTTTGACGCTGTTGAACATTTAAGAAATGAAAATAAGTCAGCTAAACAAAGAGTTGTTTTACTGTGTCCTCAAGGAGAGCGCTATACACAAAAGAAAGCTGAAGAGCTTGCAAAGGAAGAGCATTTAATTTTTGTGTGTGGTCATTATGAAGGCTATGATGAACGAATAAGAGAACATGTAGTAACTGATGAGATTTCATTAGGAGACTATGTATTAACTGGTGGAGAGCTAGGGGCTATGGTTGTAATTGATAGCGTTGTAAGGCTTTTGCCGGGCGTGCTAGGTAATGAAGATTCACCTGTTAAGGATTCTTATTCTTCAGGTTTACTTGAGCACCCACATTATACGCGTCCATATGATTACAAAGGACATAAGGTACCTGATACATTAATGTCGGGTAATCATAAGCTTATTGAAGAATGGCGTATGAAAGAAAGCTTAAGGAGAACTTGGAATCGAAGACCAGATCTTCTTGAGTATATGGAATTATCGAAGCAAGAAAAAAAATGGCTGGATGAAATTAAAAAAGAGAATGAGCTATTGCAATAGCATTAGTTATATGATAAGATAATTTTTGTGATTTGAGGAATAAATCCTTGAATTACTTATAACGATGTTCCGCTGTAAGCAAGTAGACTTGTAAGAGCATCCGTAGGAGGAGTTGAAAAAGATGCAACAATTAATTCATGAAATCACTAAAGAACAATTACGCACAGATCTTCCATCTTTCCGTCCTGGTGACACAGTACGTGTACACGTTAAGGTAGTAGAGGGAACTCGTGAGCGTATTCAGATCTTTGAAGGTGTAGTTATTAAACGTCGTGGTGGTGGAATTAGCGAAACTTTTACAGTTCGTAAGATTTCTTACGGTGTAGGAGTTGAACGTACATTCCCTGTACACACACCAAAAATTGCAAACCTTGAAGTGGTTCGTCGCGGTAAAGTACGTCGTGCGAAACTTTACTACTTACGTAGTCTTCGTGGTAAAGCGGCTCGTATTAAAGAGATTCGCTAATTTTCCGAAACTAGCAGCTTAGCTGATATAGGTGGAAATAAACTTACGCAAAGAAAAAAGAGCTTGTTTAACAAGCTCTTTTTTTAACATTTATAGGACAGTAATTAGGTCATGTTTAATCGTTTTTATGGTTACATATACATTGTTTTATATTCATGAACGAAGTTCGTTTGTTATAATAGTATAGGTATAGTCAAAAATAAGAATAAATACCTTTATGGAGTTGGTGAGAAACAAATGACAAAGAAAAAGAATGAAGTTTGGGAATGGTTGAAAGCATTAATAATTGCTGTGCTGTTAGCTGCAGTAATACGCTATTTCCTATTAGCACCTATTGTGGTGGATGGTCTTTCCATGATGCCAACTTTACATGATAAAGACAGAATGATTGTAAACAAAATTGGCTATACGATTGGCGAACCAGAACGATTTGACATTGTTGTTTTCCATGCACCTGAGGAGAAGGATTATATTAAAAGAGTAATCGGTCTTCCAGGGGATAGAATAGAGTATAAAGATGATACTTTATATGTAAATGGTAAGCCATATGATGAACCGTATTTAGATGAATATAAGAAACAACAACAAGAGATCGAAGGTCCATTAACAGAATCATTCACTCTGCAAGAGCTAACTGGTGAGGCAACAGTACCGGAAGGTCACTTGTTTGTTATGGGTGATAACAGAAGATACTCTAAGGACTCTAGACAGATTGGCTTTGTATCTCAGGAAGATGTTTTAGGGAAAACAAGCATCGTTTATTGGCCGATGAAAGACATAAGAATTGTAAAATAGAAAGGTGGATACCAGTGACAATTCAATGGTTTCCAGGCCATATGGCCAAAGCGAGACGTGAAGTAACGGAAAAGCTAAAGCTAATAGATATTATATATGAATTAGTAGATGCAAGACTTCCTCTTTCTTCACGTAATCCAATGATTGATGAAATTATACAGCATAAACCAAGACTTATTTTATTAAATAAAGCAGATATGGCAGATCCTCAAAAGACTAAACTATGGTTGGAGTATTTTGCATCTAAAGGCTTAACTGCACTTGCAATAAATTCACAAGCGGGAAATGGACTATCCCAAATCACAACGGTTTCAAAAGAACTGTTAAAGGAGAAGTTGGACCGCTTAAAAGCGAAAGGTGTTAAGCCAAGAGCCATTCGTGCTATGATTGTAGGTATTCCAAACGTAGGTAAATCTACATTCATTAATCGTCTGGCAAAGAAAAATATCGCTAAGACAGGTAATACACCAGGTGTAACAAAGGCACAGCAATGGATAAAAGTAGGTAAGGAATTAGAGTTGTTAGATACACCGGGAATTTTATGGCCTAAGTTTGAAGACCAAGAGGTAGGGAAACGATTGGCTGTAACAGGTGCTATCAAAGATACTTTGTTAAACCAACAAGAATTAGCGATTTATGCTTTACGCTTCTTAGAAGCAGAATATCCAAATACATTAAAGGAACGCTATCAGCTTACAGAAATTCCGGAAGATGTGGTAGAGTTATTTGATGCGATTGGTACTAATCGTCGTGTTTTAGCTAGTCGTGGAATGATTGATTATGATAGAACAGCCGAATTAGTAATTCGTGATATTCGAGCTGAACGATTAGGAAGATTGACATTCGAACTTCCGTCAAAAGAAGAAGATTTTGCTTAAGCTCCTATTTAGGGGCTTTATTTTTTTGGGTATTAGCCGATAAATGAATTGATGGAAAGTGTGGAAAAGATGACAAAACAAAAGAGCATTAAAGAAATAAGTACATTATTACAAACTATCGATGAACCAAATGATCCATTTCTATTACAATGTAGTAAAGATGATCGAAAAGGTGTGATAAATGCTTTAAATAAGTGGGAGAGAGCATACGCTCAAAGGGAAAAGCTCAAAAGCAAATGGCAAGTAATGACGGAATTTGAGCGAGATGTTTGGGAACAAGGATATCAATACATAGCAGGAGTAGATGAAGTAGGGAGAGGTCCTCTAGCGGGGCCTGTGGTTGCAGCAGCAGTCATACTACCAAGAGAATTTCAACTGCTTGGTTTAGATGACTCAAAGAAAATAAATGAATCAAAGCGTAATCAATTTTATGACCAAATAAAGCAAGATGCAGTAGCTGTAGGTATAGGAGTAATGGATCATGATGTAATAGATGAAATTAACATTTATGAAGCAACGAAAAGAGCGATGCAAGAAGCTATTAATAACTTAATGATTCAGCCTAATTATTTGTTAATAGATGCAATGAAATTACCGGTGTCATTACCTCAGGAATCCATTGTTAAAGGAGACGCAAGAAGCGTATCAATCTCTGCTGCATCCATAATAGCAAAAGTAACTCGAGATCAACTAATGAATGAATATGACTTATTGTATCCCGAGTTTGGTTTTAAGAATAATATGGGTTATGGAACTAAGGAGCATCTTGAAGCATTGATTCAATGTGGACCAACCCCATGGCACCGGAAGAGCTTTGCTCCAGTGAAAGAAGTTATTCAATCAAAAAAATCATAGTATGATGCCAAAGTAGTTGAAAGGAAGTGTTGTCATGCAATCGGCAAGTATAGTTCAAAACCTTATACCGCAGCAAACATCTTCAGCTACGAATGTGTTAAAAGATGGTCAAATGATTACGGGTAAAGTCATTAAAATACATGGTAATAATACAGCAGAGATTAGTATCGGACAATCAAAAATAACCGCTGTAATTGATGCCCCAATTACTGTGGGGGAAAGATATTTATTTCAGGTTCAAAACGGTGGGGATGTCACTTCATTAAAAGTATTACCTTCAAATGGTAGTAATCAAACCGTAAAGGAATTGGCTGCGCAATTATTACAGCATTTTTCTTTACCTCAAACGAAAGAAAGTGTTTCTTTAGCACAATTTTTCCTGAAAAATGAATTGCCATTAACGAAAGAAAATTTCTCCCAGGCACTACAATGGATTCAATCAAATGGGGAAGTATCGAAAAGTCTACATATTATGAAAATAATGCGAGACCTTTCTCTTCCATTCACTAATGATGTTTTTAAAGCAATAGCTGCATTTGAAAATAAGGTGCCATTAAGTGTACTCTTCTCTTCTTTATCACAATCAGTCATGAATAGTGATAGTGAAACAGCTGTTTCTTTAAAGGCAGTACTATCGCAGTTGCTTCTATCAAATGTAGATAAAGCAGCTGAGAAAGTGGTACATAGAATGATTTCTACATGGCTTTCTTCAGATGGTAATGTTAAGGATAGTATGTTCCGACTATTACAAGAAGTAGGATTATTTTCAAAACAGGCTACATCATCAAATGTTTTAAAGCAAAGCTTACAGTTGTTGAATGAAAACAATACAATCGTGCAAAATCCGTCAATTAGAAATGCTGTAGATTTATTGGTGAAGATGCAAACAGCATCTGGAGCTGATCAAGTGAAACCAATACAGAATTCATTTCTGCAATTAGTGAATAACAGAGTATCCGAATTGTCTAGAAATAATAAAGAAATAGGTGTTTGGAAACTAATCCAACAAGAATTAAAAGGTAGTATACCAGGCAGTACGATTATAAATAGTGAACAAAGACTGCAAACAAACAATGCAGAGAGAGCAACAATCTTATCTAACCCAAATGCACTGGGACAAAACTCATATATGAAGATAATAAAGCACCTGTTTTCATATATTATTAGAACTGATCAAAATATGGTCCGATCTCATGAGTTATTACAGTTGTTTGCAAAAGCAGATATAGCTGCCAACCCAGCTAATCTTGATCAAGCAAGAAACTATATTGCCAATCAATTGTTGCAAGCTGTCGAGGGAAGACAAGAATCAGTAATGAAATATGATATTTTTGATAAACAATTATTTCAAACACTCATACAAGAAGAAGTAACAGCGTTAAGTGCCTCTAAATCGTCCATTTTTGCTAGCGAGATGAAAGGTGCCCTACGTATGCTTGGTATTGGTTTCGAACATTATTTGGCCAATATGGATCAATCGACAACTATAAAAGAAAGTGAGTTATTATCTTTAAAACCATTGCTAATAAAAATCATAAATGAAACACAATCTATGACTGTAAAAGATCAGGCAGAGCAATTGTTAAATAAAATTACAGCACAGCAAATTTTATCGCAGTCATCAGGTCCAATTCAGCACCTTATTACACAGTTCCCAATTACATTTCACCGATTTCAAACAGATGTAACAATGCAATGGAGTGGGAGAAAGAAAAAAGATGGAGAAATTGACCCGGCCTTTTGTCGTGTATTATTTTACTTGCAATTAGAAAATATTAATGAAACAATCATTGATCTCGTTGTGCAAAACAAAGTAATGAAGATTTCAGTTATAAACGAAAGAGCTAGTTTATTGCAAAATATCTCTAAACCTTTCATTCAGCAAGTAAAGGAGAGATTAGAAACTATTGGTTTTAAAATATCTTCTGTCTTATTTGAGCCTCCAAGTGCAATGAATCAGCCAGCGTTGCAAATTGAAAGAGAAAGTGCTGTATATGATACATCACCTTATAGTGGGGTGGATATAAAAATATGAAAGAACAAAGAAAAGAGGCCATAGCTCTAAAGTATGACCGAGAGAAAGATACTGTTCCTAAAGTTATTGGGAAAGGAAAAGGGAAAATTGCAGAAAGTATTATTGAGGCTGCAAAAGAAAATGATATACCAATTCAAGAAGATCCTTCTCTTACTGAGTTACTAGGTGAGTTAAATATAAATGAAGCGATTCCTGTTGAGCTATACGAAGCAGTTGCAGAAGTATTTGCATTTATCTACCAGGTAGACCGAGCAGCAGGAAAGTCGAAATGTTAATGAGTATAATCCAATAAAAAAATTTAAATTCACGTTAAAAAAGTGACTTTGGATTTTTTTAATATAAGAATGTAAGCGCAATCATCTTTAGCTTAATAATATTCAGGCTAACTAAATACTGTGAACTATTTTATTTAAAGAAATTTTTGTAATGAACAAAGCTTTTTTAATAAAACAATCAATAATGTATGAATAAAACAGATAATTTTTGTATAAAGAAGAATATATAATTGTTGAAGTAGTGAAAATGAGTTAGTGAGACAAATGAGTTGTTGATAATCATTGTGTGAATATATGGTGATTATTTGATTCTCAAAACTATTTTGAGAAATCTTTTTTTGGATTAAAATTTTGCGGTAATATTATAGAAAAAAATAGAAGTAAATTTATAGATCTTTTCAACTCATGTAAAATTAGATAGAGAAGTAAGCGCTTTTTTAAGAAAATAGATGGATAATCCAGTTATATAAGTGTCTAAAGCAAGTAATACACCTCGATTAAATTTCCGAGGTATATTACCTTTTTTTTGTTGGAAATTAGGGATAAATCGTGAATCACTTAATGTTTCATCTGTGTTAATACACAGAATACTGT